>JAPLCL010000068.1 GCA_026392265.1 Actinomycetota bacterium | reverse complement strand
ATCATGAACAAGGGGACGATCATCCCTCAGTGAGCAGCCTGCGGATCCTGGTCTCCTTCAAGGTCACTCCCGACTTCGAGGCGCTGCGGGAGGCGGACTGGCTCGCGGGAGCGTCGCACGGCGCGGCGCACGGCTCGGCGCACGGCGTCGAGACCCGCTACGTGCGCCGCGTCCTCAACTGCTTCGACGAAAGCGCTTTGGAGATGGCGCTGCGCCTGTCCGACGCGCGCGCGGAGCGCGGAGCCGCGACGGGCCTCGGCGCGCTGTCCGTCGGCGGCAGAGAGACCGAGCCGTACCTGAAGACGCTGCTCGCCCTGGGCTACGAGCGGGCGGCCCGCGTGGAGCCGGAGGCCGCCCTGGACTTCGCCCCCGCCGTCGTCGCGTCGCTCATCGCGAGCTATGTGCAGCGGGTGGATCGCAGCGACCTTGTAATGCTCGGCTGCCGGGCTGGCCCCGGCGACAGCGGCACGGTCCCTTTCCTGGTCGCCGAGGCCCTGGGCTGGCCGTGCCTGACGCAGGTGCTCGAGGTCGAGCCACTGCCCGACGATCGTGTGCGCGTGGCCTGCTTGGTCGACGACGGCCTCCTGCGCGCCACCATCCGCCTTCCCTGCGTGCTCGCCGTCGGCAATGCGCTCGTTTCGCAGCTGCGCGTGCCGACGCTGACGGACCGGCTTGCCCGGAAGCACGCGCGCGTCGACGTCCTTTCGGGCGCCGATCTGGGCGTCGACATCGGCGGGGAGCTGCGCCGGGAGACCTGTGTCCTGACGGGGCTCGAGGCGATCGACCGCGCTCGCCGCGGCGTCATCGTCGGCGGGGCGACGCCGCGCGAGCAGGCTCAGGCCCTTTTCGACTCACACCTGAGACGCGTGATCGCGAAGCTATGAGATTCGCGGCGATCCTTGACGGAACGAGCGGCGCCGCTGCGCAGCAGGCCCGGGCCCTCGGAGGCTTCCTCCGCGAGGGCCTGAGCGGCGATCTTGCCGGCGAAACGCTGGTCTTCTACCAGAATGGCCGCGACAGGGCGCGGCTCGTCGAGCTGGCGCCGACCCGTGCCGTGCGACTCATCAAGACGTCGGCGCGGCGGTCCGAGCGGATCGCGGAGATCCTCGAGGCGCTGGCGTGCAGCGAGGAGATCCCGCTGTTTCTCTTTGCCGGGGGGGCCACGGGAACGGAGCTGGCCGCGCGCCTCGCCTGCCGCACAAACGGCGACGTCTTGACGGAGGCGCTGAGTGTCGAGGTGCGGCCGGAGCGCCTTCTGTGCCGGAAGAACGTCTACTCCACGCACCTGGTGGGACGCTTTGAGCTCACTGCGCCTCCCTGCTGCGTGACAATCGACGCCTCGTGGAACGACGGGCCGGTGCCCACGCCTGTCGAGCACGACGTCCTCTCCGACACGGACGAGACCGGCGGGCCGAGCACGACGCCGTTCGAGGACCTGGAGCTCGTCGACCTGCCTTCGAGCGGAGACCTCGCGGACAGCCGGTTTCTGGTGGTCGCGGGCTACGGCGCCGGGAGCCGCCAAGCGGTAGAGCGGATCGCGAAGGCGGCCAGGAGGATGGGCGCCGCCTTCGGTGTGAGCCGCCCCGTCGCCATGAACGCCTGGGCGCCGATGGACCGGCTCATCGGCGTGTCGGGCACGCGTGCCGCCCCCGAGCTGTGCATCGTCGTCGGGGCCTCCGGAGCGCCGGCGCTCTACTGGGGCATCGAGAAGGCAGCGTTCATCGCGGCGATCGACACGGATGAGCACGCCCCCATAGTCAGGAACGCGGACGTGGCCGTCGTGGACGACGGCGTGGCCGTCATCGAGGAACTGGCGGAGATCATTGCCGCGAAACGCGAGACAGACTGACGGAACAAGCGGCGCCCGAGTTCAGTGCCGCGCCCGCTCGGCCGCGGGCGATCCGGATTCGCGCGTTACTCCGCGATCGGCGCCACGGGCTCCTCGCCCGTCTGTAGCGCGAGCAGCTCGTCCGGCGGGATGTGACAGTTGTACGTGTGCCCATCGGCCGCCACCTGCGCCGGGGGCTCCTGCGTCTCGCAGATCTCCCCGAGGATGCGGTGGCAGCGCGTGTGGAAGCGGCAGCCCGACGGCGGCTCCGAGAGGCTCGGCATCATGCCGCGCAACGCGATGCGCTGCTGCTCGCTGTCGAAGTCGAGCTTCGGGATCGACGACAGCAGCGCCTCCGTGTACGGATGATGCGGCGGGTTGAAGACCTGCTCGGCGGAGCCGACTTCGATGAGCTCCGCCAGGTACATCACGCCGATACGGTCGCTGATGTAGCGCACCACGGCGAGGTCATGGCTGATGAAGACGTATGACACCTGCTCTTTGGTCTGCAGCTCGACGAGCAGGTTGAGGATGCTCGCCTGCACGGAGACGTCGAGCGCTGAGGCCGGCTCGTCGCAGACGACCAGAGTGGGGTCGCCGGCGAAGGCGCGGGCGATGGCGATGCGCTGCTTCTGGCCGCCGGAGAGGTCGCCCGGCCGCTGGAGCAGAAAACGCGGCTCGACGCGCACGTCGGCCGAGAGCTTATCGACCTTGGCACGCACCGAACCCTCCCGCGTGCCGGCCAGCTTGCGCACGGACCGCGTGAGGATGGCGCGCGTGCTCCAGGCAGGGTTGAGCGTCGAATCGGGGTTCTGGAAGACCATCTGGATGGCGCGCAGTGCGTCCTGCGAGCGGCGCCCGGCGGTTGGCCGCAGGAGCTTGCCCTCGAAGGTCACGCTGCCGGAGTCGGCGGCGATCAGGCCGGTGACGCATTTGGCCAGAGTCGACTTGCCGCTGCCCGACTCACCTACGAGACCGAAGGTCTCGCCGCGCTTGAGGCTGAGCGAGAGGTCGTGCACGGCGGTGAGCCGCCTGCGCCCGTCCTTGAAGCTGCGACTCACGGCGCCGATCTCGAGCACGGCGCCCTCGGCTCCGCCCCTCTCCTCGAGGCTGGTGGCCAGGACCGGCGTCGTCGCCGGCATCGTGGAGACGGCCGCGGAGAAGTAGCAGCGCGCGTGCCTGGCCGCCTCGCCCACAGGGTTCGCATGGTGCGGCGAGTAAGCGGCGGGGTCGGGCGGCATGGACTCGGCCTGCGCCGCTCCCTGGGCTCCGGCGTCGCCGGGCCAGGCGTAGAGGTCGGGTTCGCGGCGCGTGCAGACCGGCTTGGCCATGGGGCAGCGCGCCGAGTAGACGCAGCCCTCAAGAGGCTCGCCGAGTGCCGGCAGCGTGCCGGGGATCGTCTGCAGCGCGGCGTCGGTCTTGTTCATGCCGAAGCGCGGCACGCAGCGCATGAGGCCCATGGTGTACGGGTGCCGCGGATCGGTGAAGATGTCGCGCGCCGGGCCCTCCTCGACGAGGCGTCCGGCGTAGAGCACGCCGACGCGCTCGCAGAGGCGCCTTACGAGGCCGAGGTTGTGGGTGATCAGCAGGATCGACGCGTTGATGCGCCCGCGCAGTTCCTCGATCAGGTCGAGGATCTCGGCCTCTACCGTGGCGTCGAGGCCCGTGGTGGGCTCGTCGAGAACAAGCAGGCTCGGGTTGACGGCCAGTGCCATGGCGATGACGACGCGCTGCTGCTGGCCGCCGGAGAGCTCGAAGGGGTAGCGGCGCAGGGTGGCGTCGGGGTCGGGCAGCGCCACACGGCGAAGGCTCTCGCGGGCGCGCTCGAGGGCCTCCTTCTTGTCAAGGCCCTCGTGGTAGCGAAACACCTCGGCGACCTGGTCGCCGATGCGCATCGCCGGGGACAGCGCCGTGGCGGGGTCCTGGTAGACCATGGCGATCTGCTTGCCGCGCCACCTGCGCACCGCCGCTTCGCTGAGCGTACTGACGTCCTGGCCGTCGACCAGCACCTTGCCGGCGTCGACGGTGCCGTTGGCCGCCAGGTAGCGCAGGGCGGCCATCGCCAAGGTGGTCTTGCCGCAGCCCGACTCGCCGACCAGACCGTAGGCCTCGCCGCGCTCGAGGCGCAGGGTGACGCCCTTCAGCACCGGCAGGTCGCGGCCGCGACGATGGAAGGTGACCTCGAGGTCACGGACGTCGAGCGCGGCGGGCGCTGCGTCCGGAGAGCTGGCTGGTTGCTCCATGGCGCTCATTTCGAGAAGACCCTTGAGAGTCCGTCGGTGATGAGGTTCACGCCCACCACGAGAGAGGCGAGGGCGGCGGCGGGGAACAGGACCGTCCACGGGGCGATCTGCAGGAAGATCCGCTCCGTGGCGATGGTGAGGCCCCAGTCGGGTGACGGCGGCACCAGGCCGAAGCCGAGGAACGACAGGGTGGCCGCCGTGAACACGGCGTAGCCCAGGCGGATGGTGCCCTCGACGATGATCGGCTGCGTGATGTTGGGAAGGATCTCGCGAGCCATGACGAACGCCGAGCGCTCGCCACGCAGGCGCGCCGCCATGACGTATTCGCGCTCGCGCTCGCCGATGACCGCCGAACGTATGGTACGGCTGACCACCGGCGTGAACAGCGCGCCGATAACGACGATGACGATGGCCACGCTCTTGCCGAGCAGCGAGAGGATGAGGATCGAGGTGATGATGATCGGCAGCGCGAGCAGCACGTCCACGAGGCGCATGATGATCTCGTCGGTGAGTCCGCGGTAGAAGCCGGAGACGAGGCCGATGATGCCGCCCCACAGCAGAGCGAGCATAGTCGCCAGCGGGGCGATAACGAGCACGGTGCGGGCGCCAGCCATGGTGCGAGCGAGCACGTCGCGGCCGAGGTCGTCGGTGCCGAACCAGTGCGCCGCGCTGGGGGCCTGAAGGGAGGCCATCGCATCGACGTCGGTGGGGCTCTGCGTGATGAACGTCGAGAAGAGCGCCATGAAGACCCAGAAGAGGACGATGATGAGGCCGGTCATGAAGGTCGGGCTGCGCAGGAGCGCCCTGACGAGGTAGCGCCGCTGCCGCTTCTGCTCGAGGGCCGCCGCGGCGTCCGCGTGCAGTTCCTCCGACTTGCGCCCGGCGTCGGCCTGGAGCTCCAGCATCTCGGGATCCGCGTCCACCCAGCTGGCTTCTTCCGCCAGATCGGGGCCGGGCCGCAAGGGGCTACGCTCTTCGCCCACGTCAGCCTCCCATCCGGATGCGCGGGTTGAGCAGCGCCACAACGATGTCGGCGAGCAGGTTGGAGACCATGTAGATCACGGCCACCATGAGCACGGACGCCTCGAGCATCACCACGTCATGTGTCTGCGCGGCGTCGACCATGAGCTTGCCGATGCCGGGGTAGACGAACAGCGTCTCGATGACCACGAGGCCGCCGATGAGCCAGCCTACCTGGCTGCCGATCACGGTGACCGTGGGCACCATGGCGTTGCGCAGCACGTGTCCGAAGATCACGCGGCGGCGCGGAAGGCCCTTGAGCACGGCGGTGCGGATGTAGGGCATGGCGAGCACCTGCACGGTGCCGACACGGGCCATGCGGGCGATGTAGCCGAGCTCGAGGAACATCAGCGGGATGGCGGGCAGGATGAGGTAGTAGAAGCGGTCCACGAAGGGGGCACCTTCGGGCGGCATCGCGGTCACCGGCAGCCACTTGAGCCAGACCGCGAAAATGTACAGAAGGATGACGCCGCTGACGAACTCGGGGATCACGGTCATCGAGAGCGTGGAGATCGTGATGCCGCGGTCGAGGAAGCTGTCCTTGCGCAGCCCCGCGTAGACGCCCAGAAGGACGGACACGGGCACGATGATCAACAGCGCGAAGCCGGCGAGCACGAGTGAGTTGCCGAGCGCCTTCATGACGGTCGGAAAGACCGGCACTTTGAGAAGCAGTGAATCTCCCCAGTCGCCGGTGACGAAGCCGCCGGCCCAGCTGGCGTAACGCTCGTAGAGCGGCCTGTCGGCGCCCAGCTCCTTGTTGAGGATCTTGACCTGCTGGTCGGTGGCGTAAGGCCCCAGGATGGAGCGCCCCACGTCGCCGGGCAGCACCTCCGCGAGCGCGAAGATGAGTATCGACACAAGAATCAGTGTCGGCACCATGAGGAGCAGCCGGCGGCCGATGAGGCGCAGCATCCCGGGGACCCTACGTCAGCCTAGTGTCATTGGTGGTTCGATCTGCCTTACGCGGTCGTCATGTAGGCCATGCTGAGATCGCAGTAGAACGAGCCGGGGCCCTGCACGCCGAACACGTTCTTCTTCTGCGTGCGCAGCTGGGTGATGTAGAAGGCCAGGAGGATGGGCGTGTCGTCCTGCTGGATGCCGGAGGCCTTGGTGGCGAGGTCCGTGCGCGACGCCTCGTCGCTGGTCGCCATGTACTGGTTGAAGGTGTCGGTGAAGTCCTTGTTGTCCCAGTGCGACGAGCTCCAGGTGCTGGTGGGCAGAAGCATGGCCTGCGCAAACACGCCAGGCGTGGGCCGACTGCCCCACTCGGTGATGGTCATGGCCGCATTGAGCCATGGAGTGACGTTGCTCTCGCCGGCGTAGTAGGCGTCGTAGCTCAGCTGCTCGAGCTTGACCTTGATGCCGGCCGGCTCGCACTGCGCCTGGATGAGCTGTGCGAACTGCGGGTTCTCGAGGTACTTGGAGAAGGTCAGCGTGATGTCGGTCCCGTTGGCGAGGCCGGCGTCGGTGAGGAGCTGCTTGGCCTTGTCGTAGTCCTGGGCGCGCGGCGACGGGGTCGGGCTGCCCGGGAAGACGGTCGGCTCCCAGAAGGTGTCGTAGCCGAGGTTGCTGCGGCCGTCGTACAGCGCCTTATTGATGGCGTCGCGATCGAGGCAGTAGGCCACCGCCTGACGGAGCGGCTTGTTGTCTTTCCACGGGGCCTTCTGCATGTTGAAGGCGACCTCGCGGATACCGCTGCCCGGGTAGATGTCCACCCTGAGGTTGGGGTCGGCGAACAGCGCCTGCGAGCCCTGGAAGACCGTCTGCTGCTGGAGGTCGATGGCTCCGGACTGCAGCTGGAGGTTGGCGGCCGACTCGTCCTGGACGAGGATCCAGTCGACTTGGTCCAGGTACGGCAGCTGATTGCCCGCGTCGTCTTTGCCCCAGTAGTCGGGCTTCTTCACGGCCGTGCACTTCTGCTTGGCGACGTACTCCTTGAGGGTCCACGGGCCGGTGCCCACGGGGTTCTTGACCCAGTCGCCCTTGTACGTGCGCGGCAGCATGACCGTGTTGTACGACGAGGCGCACACCAGGTACGGGAAGTCGGCGAAGGGCTTGTCGAGGGTGAACTCGACGGTGGCCGCGTCAACGGCCTTGGTGCCGCCCGGCGACAGGATACCGGCAAGAGCGGCGAGAGCAGCCGAGCCGCTCTTGGGATCGACAAGGCGCTCCAAGGTGGCCACCACGTCTTCGGCCTCGAAGGGGCTGCCGTCGCTGAACATGACGCCTTCGCGCAGCTTGAAGGTCCAGACCGACGCGTCGGTGTTCGGCGACCAGCTCAGCGCGAGCTTGGGCTTGAGCCCATTCTTGTTGTCCAGATCGATGAGGTACTCACAGAATTGCGAGATGAGGACGATACCGCCCTGGTCGTAGATCGTGACCGGGTCGAGATCGGTGATCGACGGCGGGAGAATGGCCTTCAGCGTGCCGCCCATGACCGGGGCGGGCGCGCCGCTGGCACTGGCCGCCGGCGACGTCGAGCTCGAGCTGCTGCCGCCGCAGGCGGCCAGCAGCGAGCCGGCGGCTGAGGCGGAGAAACCGAACACGGACGCGCGGACCAGTAGCTGCCGCCGCGTCATGTGCCCCTTGTTGACCTGCTCGATGAGGTGGTGTGCGTAATCTCTGCGGTACTGATCACTGGCCATATTCGCTGCTCCCCCTAGAAGTAGGCTTGCAAAACGACGTGGGCGATGGTGGCACCCCACGCCACCATACCGCCCCTAACTACATTTGGGGCACCATACAACCTCTCCGTCAAGATAGCAAGAGAGATTGACCGGTTAATTAGCACGGAGAAGGCGCTGCGACGTCTGAAGGTTCTGCTGAACAGCGGTTCGCCAGCACGAAATGCTGGACGTGAGGGCCATCACTGACGTATGTGCGTCGTGGCACCGCGTCGACGTGCGCTCTGAACATATCGGTCGCAAGCTGCTGGTATGTACCACTAAATCCTGTGGTACGCTTGTGTGGACGCGATGGCAGCACTTTGTGCGACGAAGCAGTCGCCGACTCTCGACTTCGAGGCCGCGGAGGGGTGATGCGAGTGGGAAGCGAACGGCGCCCGCCGGCTCGGTCGAGCCCTCTTTACTCGTGGGTCGCTGCACTGCTGCGCGACGAGATCGAGGCTGGTCGCCTGGACCCCCACAAGTCGGTTCCCTCTGAGCGCGTTCTGAGCGAGCGGTACGGCGTCAGCCGAATGACCGCGCGTCACGCGTTGGAGACCCTCATGCGTGAGGGCTACGTCTACCGCAGCCCCCGCCGAGGTACGTTTGTGGCCGAACCCAGGCTGCGGTTCAGCGTCGGGAGCTTCACACGAGTCATGAGCGATGCGGACAGCACTCCGGGCACGGAGGTACTGGCCGCCGTCACGCTCGACCCGGACCCCATCATGTCCGCGCTGCTCGGCGTCCCCGCCGGAGGCCAGGTGTATCTGCTGCAGCGGCTGCGGACGGCCAAGGGCGAGCCGGTCGCCATCGAGAACATCCATCTGTCGGCGGCGCGCTTCCCCGACCTGCTCGAGTACGATCTGACCGGGTCGCTGTGGGAGATACTGCGCACGCGCTACGACGTGCACCCGGCCAAGGCCGACGCCCGGGTGGTGGCCGTCACGCTCGACCGCTTCGAGGCCGAGACGCTGGGGGTGAAGCCGGGCAGTCCGGCGCTCGTCCTCTCGCGGACGGTCTTCGACGCCGAGGACGAGGTCGTGGAGCTGGCCCGCGACGTCTACAGGGGCGACCGCACGGAGTTCGCTGTGACCGCGCCGGTGGACGGCGGCGCGGCCTAGCGAAGGGTCCCTCGTCGCCCAGGCCCGGTTCAGGCCAGGCGCACGCCCTGATTCTGCAGCGCCGCCTGGACTCGCCGCACGTCCACCCGGTCTGTGCTGCGACCGTCCTTGAGCGACACGGCAGCCGCCACGCCGGCGGCCTGGCCCGTCACCGCGCAACACATCTGACTGCGAGTGGCCGCATGCGAGGCCTTGTCGCCGGCGACGCAGCGCCCGGCGACCAGGAGGTTGTCGACGCCCTGAGGAACGAGGATCCCGTAGGGCACCTGGAAGTAGCGGCCCGTGGTCGGCAGGACGAGCGTGCCGTAGCCGTCCAGGAACTCGGGGAAGATGCCGACCGAGTCGTCGAAGCGGGCCTCGTTGCGCACGTCATGCCCCGTGAGGTCGTAGCGGCCGACGATCTTGCAGGAATCACGCGTGCCGAGGGTCATGCCGAAGGTGCGCAGCCGGGCGTTCTCGAAGCCGGGAGTGAAGCGCCGCAGCGCCTCGATGGCCATGAGCGCCTGCCGGCGTCCCTCGATCTCGGCGCGCGTCAGGTCCCGCACGTCGGTGCAGTCGTAGCCCCCCATCACCACCATGTTGAGTGAGCTCGCCTCGCCGGTGTCGGTGACGCGGCCCCAGGTGCCGCCGATGCTGCGCACGCCCTCGGGGATGATCCCCTCCTCTCGAGCCAGGTCGAAGGGCTCCTGAAGATATGGGCTGAAGAGGCTGTCCTCCTTGCCCGTCGTCTCGACCTGCCAGCATTTGCCCCAGTCTCCGTAGGTGGGGCCGGTGGCCGCGACGTACTCAAGGAAGCGCTCCTTGACCACTCCCGAGCACGAGAACATGACGGTGACGCCCATCATCTCGTCCACCGGCGTCTTGCGGCACGCCGCCCCGGCGAGTCGCGCGATGTCGGCGTCGCCGCTGGCGTCGATGACACGCTCCGCCAGGATCGCCTGACGGCCGGACTTGCCCTCGATGACGATCCCCGCAATCGCCCCCGCGTCCACGATCGCGTCGACAGCCAGGCAGTGCAGAAGAGGATCGACGCCTGCCTCCTGGACCAGGGTATCGGCGACGACCTTGAACATCTCGGGGTCCAGTGCCTCGCTCAGCGACTGGGACTCCGGCTCAGTGGCACCCATGGCGCGGGCGCGCTGTTCGAACTCGATGCCGATCCCTTGCAGGTCGACGGTGCCCTCGTGCCGATACCAGGCGATGCTGTCGACCCCCACCTGCGAGATGACGCCCCCGAAGCACCCGTAGCGGTCCACCAGCAGGGTCTTCGCGCCGGCACGAGCGGCGCCGATCGCCGCGGCAAGGCCACCCGGCCC
>JAPLCL010000382.1 GCA_026392265.1 Actinomycetota bacterium | reverse complement strand
TTGCCCGCACCAGCGCCTCCGAGGCCGCCATCCTGATCGCCACGATCCCGCTGTTCGTCGTCATCCTGAACGCGTTCACCCTGCGCGAGCGCAACACGGCGCGGCAGTGGGCGGGCATCGCGCTGTCCTTCGCCGGCATCGTCGTGCTGGTGCTGCTCGGCGGCACTGGCGCGGGCGGCGGCGGAGGCGGCGTCCTCACGGGCAACCTGCTGGTGCTCGCCGCCTCGCTGTCGGCCGGCGTGTACAGCATCCTCGCGCGGCGCCTGCTGGTGAGCCGCCCCGCGCTTTTCGTGACGACCTTTCAGAACCTCTTCGGGGCGCTGTTCATGCTCCCGCTCGCGTTCGCGGAGGCCGCGCTCGTGGGTGTGCGGCAGCCCACGCCGGGCGCCGCCGGAGGAGTGCTGTTTCTCACGGTGGTGTGCTCCATCACGGCCTACCTGCTGCTCAACTACGCGTTCCGCTTCATCCCGGCGAGCAAGGTGGCCGTGTTCATCAACCTGACGCCCATCGTGGCCGTGGCCAGCGCCTATGTGCTGCTCGGCGAGCGTTTCACGCCGGGGCAGGCGGCCGCAGCCGTGGTGGTCGTGGCGGGGGTGTGGCTGACGAACAGCGGCGGGGGAGCCGCTAGAAGTCCATCGGCAGGATGAGGTCGCGAGCGAGGGCCTCGACGAGCTTCGCCGCCCCTCCGCGAAGTTGTGCCTTGTCATGCAGTCGGCCTCGCGGGCCAGGGACTGCGCACCGAGGTAGATCTCGCGGTTGAAGGCTTCGACGCCTTCGCGGCCGAGGATGACGCTGCGCTGGGTCTCGCAGTTGGGGCAGCGCAGCAGGAGGTTCCAGCTCGCTGCACTGTTGCGCTCCCAGTCCACGGGGTGCACGAGGTCGCAGCCGCAGAGCGGGCACTCGTGGGCCGCTCCGCGCGGCTCCTGCCCCAGCGGCGGCGGCGCGTGCGTCGCCGTAGGCTTCGCACCCGGCTGTGCCTCTCGCTCCGCTGGGCCTGCGTCGCGATCACGGGTGGGCCGGGACGACTTCGGCAAGGCGGCGCATGCCTGTGCGAACACGATCATCTCGATCGCGGTGCCATCGGGAAAGATGAACAGTTCCATGCGGTAGTCGTCCTGGGCCACGTCTGCACCCGGGTCTGGCCCGGGCTTGCCTCCTCTCTCCTCAGCTGTATCGGATGGCCAACGCCGCCGCTTGATTCCCGGCGTCGCCTGCGCGGACAACGGGCCCGGAAGGGCGCCGCGGCTCGTCTGGACACTGCCGCGCGCGGTGGGGGATACTACCGGGGCGCCGCGCCGGCGCCCGCGACCATGACCAGCCCCTCCACAGATCAACGCGACCTCGCCGCCCTGCCAATCGGCATGTTCGACTCGGGCATGGGCGGTCTCACCGTGCTCCACGAGTGCCTGGTCACCCTGCCCGGCGAGAACTTCGCCTACGTCGGCGACACAGCGCGCTTCCCCTACGGCGAGAAGTCCCGTGAGGAGCTGGAGCTGTTCGCCCAGCAGCTCACGGCCTTTCTCGAGACCGTGCCGGTGAAGCTGGTCGTCGTGGCCTGCTATTCGGCCACCTCGGCGGCGCTGCCGCTACTGCAGGAGCGTTTCTCCACGCCCATCGTCGGCGTGGTCATGCCGGGCGCGCGGGCGGCCGTCCAGACGTCGCGGTATCGCCGCATCGGCGTGCTTGCCACCGAGGCTACCGTGGCCAGCGGTGCCTACCCGCGCGCCATCCACAGTCTCGACGGCGGCGCCGAGGTGTATCAACAGGCCTGCCCCGGCCTCGTCTCGTTCATCGAGGATGGCGACGTGGCCAGCCAGGCGCTCGCCGACGCGGTGCGCGGTTTCACCGCGCCCCTGAAGGAGAAGCGCCCGGACGTCGTGATCATGGGCTGCACGCACTACCCGCTCATCGCGCCCATGCTGCAGCGCTTTCTGGGGCGCGACGTCACGCTCGTGAACCCGGCCACCGAGATCGCCCTGGAGGTCGAAGGCATCCTGCAGCGGCAGGGCCTCGCCCGCGCCGACGACCGCGTGGGCTCGTACCGCTTCTACGCCACCGGCGACGTCGAGGCTTTTCGCACCATCGGCGCGCGCTTCCTGCAGATGCCTCTCACGCGCGTGCGAAAGCTCTCGCTCGACGCCCTGGGCACCCTCGTCGCGCCATGAGCGCCCGTCTGCTCGTGCGCGCGGCGCTGTATGCCGCGCTCTACGCTGCTCTCACTCTTGCCCCCGGCCTCAACGCGCTGTCCTACGGGCCGGTGCAGTTCCGCGTCTCCGAGGCCCTGCTGGTCTTCGCCTGCGTCGACC
>JAPLCL010000188.1 GCA_026392265.1 Actinomycetota bacterium | reverse complement strand
CGTCGGCTCGCAGATCACCAGCGTGGAGCCGTATCGCCGGGCGCTTGAGACCGCCCTCGATCTCGTCGCTGAAGTCGAGGGCGTCACCGGCGTACGCCTTGAGTTTCTCGACGTCGGTGGTGGCTTTGCCGTGCCGTACCGCGAGTCGGCGCCATCGGGTACCGACGACTACTTCTTCTCCAACACCAGCCTCGGCGACTACGCGGCGACGATCTGCGGGGTGCTCGCGGCGCGGCGGCCTGATCTCGCGCTCTTCATCGAGCCGGGGCGCTCGATAGCCGCCACCACCGGCGTGCTCGTGACGCGCGTGGAGAACGAGAAGACCAAGCACTCGCGGGACGCGGAGGGCCGCGTCGTCGGCGAGGAGCGCTGGCTCACCATCGACGCGGGTTTCAACACGCTCCTCGAGCACACGAACTATCGCTGGTACTTCCGCACCGTCGCCGCCGGCCGCGCGGCGGAGCCTGCCGACACGCGATTCCGCCTGGCGGGCCCGCTCTGCGACGGCGGCGACGTCTTTGCCGGCGACGACGACACGCCCTATCGGCGCTTTCCGGCGGCGACGGGCGCCGGCGATCTGATCGCGTTTCTCGACGTCGGGGGCTATACGCTCGAGATGATGAACGACTACAACGCGCGCCCGCGCGCGGGTGTCTGGGCCGTCACCGCCCACGGCGACGTAGTGCAGATCCGCCGGCCCGAGTCGGTCGCCGACCTGGTCGCCTTTGACCTGACGCCGGGGTTCGAGCTCTGACGGGGGCGGGCCGTGGCCCGCCCCCGTCAGCTGAGCCGGGAGGCTCAGACGATCCACTTGTCGCGCACGTGTGCGAACTTGTAGACCGTCGAGGCGTAGCCCATCTTCCAGTAGGTGTGGTAGTAGTCGGTGGTGTGCGCGTCGACGATCTTCTGCCCGGCGCTGTTCGTGCCGACCAGCACGGCGACGTGATCCCAGGTGCCGTCTCCGCTCCAGTCGTAGTAGACGAAATCGCCTCTGGTCACGCCGTTGATGGACGAGGCCCACTCGCTGTTGCGGCCGTTCCACCAGGCCATCTGCTTGCCGACATTGATCCAGCTCATGCTGTAGCTGTCGTCGCCGGGCGAGTCCGTGCCGTTCTTGCTGTACCACCAGCCACGGGCATCTTGCCTTGGCGCGCCGCTTGAGAGGCGAAGTTGGCGCAGTCGGCGCCGAAGCGCACGTAGGTGGGGCAGTACGACAGGGCGTAGTAGTCCGCATAGGCGGCACAAGCGCCGCGGCTGTAGAGGAGGATGTCGTTGTAGCGCCGCGCGTTCGCTGCGTCGGCCACCCAGCGCCGGCCGACCACGGGCGTGGCCTCGCGAGTGCGGGAAGAGGCGCGTTCGAGCTTTTTCGCGGCGGCGCGCACGGTGCCCGGCGAAGCGCCGGCGGCCTCGAGATCCGAGGGGGCCACCACGTCGTAGTATGAGTCGCCGACGACACGCCACGTACCATCGATCAACTCCAGCGAAACGTCGTGGTCCATGCCGGATGCTTCGGTGCTAGGCACCATGGTGGAGGGTCGCCAGACCGTCGTGGTGATGACATGGGCCTTCACGATCGCCGTGGTACCGGCATCGCCGACGGTCGTGCTGATGACCACGACGTCGCTGCTCACGACATCGATGCGGTGACCTTGCTGGGCCGCACGCAGGGCGGTGCCCCGGGCGATGGCGCGCTCCGTGCCGGCGAAGCGCGCGCCGGGCGCGACCCACGGTGCGAGCATGGTCGCCGGGTCGGCGGCAGTGACTGCCGCGGCGCGAGCCTGCAGATAGGCCGTGGCAGCGGCTGCCGGCCCTGGCGTCGCGGCGGCTGGAGCCGCCGCGTCGCCGCAGGCGGCCGCGGCCAGCGCGACGAGCGCAAGCCTTGACCAGTGTCGATGTTTCATGAGGGACCCCTTTCCTAGGGTTATGGGCTCGCGGTCACGGCTGTGATCAGCCAGCCCCCAGCCGTGTCGCCGACCCTCCCCAGGGTGAAGAACAGTGTGGTGTGGTCGCTGCGTACCGGGCTCTCGAAGGAGCCGGATGCATGCACTCGCGCGATCACGACCAGCGTGTTCGCGTCTGGCGCGAAATCGATGCGTGCCGTGCGGAAGTCGAGCCGCCGCACCGCGCGCAGCTGGCCGCGTGTCCATACACGCGGCGTGGCGAACAGGGCGGCGGCATTCCAGAACCGCCGGCTGCCGACCAGGTCGCAGAACAGCTTCACGGTACGCACCGCCTCAAGTCGCTGCGCGCCTTCGGAAGTACTCGGCAACTCCGCCGCCGCCGGGCTGCCACCGGCGCCGGCCGTGGCGGACGGCGCAGTCGCCGCGAGGGCGCCGCCGGCGTCGCGGCTTGGCCGCCACAGGGCGGCGACGGCGAGCACGCTGATCAGCGCGAGACAGAGCACGAGGAAAGTGAGGCGTTGCGTCATGTCCGTATGGTGCGCCGCCGCCTTACCGGGCCTCAAGGGTGACACTTCGTGCACGCGGTGACGTTTCGCCGGCCCGCGGATGACATTGGCCGGCGTGTGGCGGCCCGGGGTACGAACGGGTGGGTCGAGCGCGGTGAACGGCCGCTGACGCCGGAGCGCCGGTCGTGCGAGAATCGCGGGCGCATGGAGTACACCGGCGACGATCCCACGAGCGTCCGCCCCGCCGCCGCGCCGGGGCCGCCTTCGGCCGCGCCGTCAGGGGCGCCTTCGCCGCAGCCCGCGCCCGGTCTCGGCGGCGGCCTCCGTCGCGATCTCAGGATCGGCGTCAAGGCGGGCCTGCAGACCTTCTGGGAGCTGGCCCGCGTCATGATCCCCGCCTACGGCGCCACGCTCGTCCTCGAACGCCTGGGCGTGATCCAGTGGCTGGCTCAGCTGGCGCGGCCGCTGATGTCGCTGCTCGGGTTACCGGGGGACGCGGCCGTGCCCCTGATGGTCGGTTACGTGCTCAACATCTACGCGGCCGTCGGCGCCATGCAGGCTCTGGATCTCAGCGCCCAGCAGATCACGGTGCTGGCCATCGCCATCCTCATAGGGCACAACCTGCTCGTGGAGGGCGCGGTGCTCCACAAGGCGGGTATGAACGGCTTCGCCTTCGGGGTCCTGCGCGTCGTGGCCGGCCTGGCCGCGGCCGCGGTCGCCAACCTGCTCATGGGGCTGTTCTGACGATGACCGACCTGCTGCGCACCTTCGTCACGGGCTCACTCGACCTGCTCTTGCGCGTGTTCATCATCGTTGTGCCCATCATGGTGGTCCTCGAGCTCTTCGAAGGGACCAAGCCGTTTCGCGCCGTGGTGCGCGCCTGGGCGCGAGTCGTGCGGCACGTGGGCCTGAACGAGCGTTCCGCTGCGCCGACCCTCATCGGCTTCCTCTTCGGTCTCGCCTACGGCGGTGGCGTCATCGTGCGCGACATTCGCCGCCACGACCTCGGCCGCCGTCAGGTGTTCATCATGAGCACCTTCCTCAGCATGGTGCATGCCATCGCCGAGGACTCGCTGGTGTTCATCGCGCTGGGCGCGAGCGTCTTGTGGGTCGTCGGCTTTCGCATCGTTTGGGCGGCGCTGGTCACGCTCGCCCTGACCGCGATCGCCACGCTCGTCGTGCGGCGCTGGAAGGCGTAAGAAGCAGTAGGTGTGACCGCCGGGGCGTTGACAGGGGCCGCCGCCGTTCCCTATTCTTGACTGGAATTATCGGAAATGCTGTCGGCGTGGGAGCGGAGTGGGCGTGAACATCTCGATGAAAAGCAGGTACGCGGTGCGCGCCCTCACTGAGCTTGCGCGGCGCGAGGAGACCGAGCCCGGGAAGCCGGTGCGTCTTGGCGACATCGCGGACAGCCGCGACATGCCGCTGCAGTTTCTGGAGCAGGTCTTCGCCGCGCTGCGCCGCGGTGGCGTGGTGCACAGCCGGCGCGGTGCCGCCGGCGGGTATTCACTGGCGCGCCCGGCGTCCGAGATCACCGTTCTTGAAGTCGTGGCGGCGCTCGACGGCGTGCCTTCGCCGGCGGAGTGCACGCAGGGCCTCTGCGAACGCGTCGACGGGTGTGGCGCCTCATCCGTCTGGATCGAGGCGCAGCAGGCCCTCGAGAAGGTCCTCGGCGGAACGACGATCGGCGACCTGCTGGCGCGCGAGGACGCCCTGCGCGGGCGCGCGCCCATGTATCAGATCTGACTCACGATCCTCGGCCTCTCGGGGCCCGGCAAGGAGGCCGCATGAACAGGGCAGGCAGCATCACAGAGCTGATCGGACGTACGCCCTTGGTGCGGCTCAACCGCGTCTCCGACGAGAGCGGCGCCGAGGTGCTGGGCAAGCTCGAGTCGTTCAACCCGGGCGGCAGCGTCAAAGACCGCATCGGCCTGGCGATGATAGAGGCCGCGGAGCGCGGCGGGCGCATCGCCCCGGGCAGGACCACGATCATCGAGCCGACAAGTGGCAACACGGGTATCGCCCTGGCCATGGTCGCCGCGGCGCGCGGCTACGAGATGGTGCTCACGATGCCCGACACCATGAGCATGGAGCGCCGCACCATCCTCAAGGCGTTCGGCGCGCGTCTCGTGCTCACGCCGGGAGCCGACGGGATGCGCGGCGCGGTCGCCAGGGCGCTCGAGCTTGCCGCAGAGGCCGACGACGCCTTCGTGCCGCAGCAGTTCGAGAACCCCGCCAACCCCGAGGTCCACCGCCTCACGACCGCCGAGGAGATCTGGGCCGACACGGGCGGCGAGGTCGACGCGTTCGTGGCGGGTGTGGGTACAGGGGGTACGCTCACGGGCGTCGGCGGGGTGCTCAAGGAGCGTCGCCCCGGCGTGCTCGTGGTGGCCGTCGAACCGGCCGATTCGCCGATCCTGTCGGGCGGCTCGCCCGGCCCGCACAAGCTTCAGGGCATCGGCGCCGGCTTCGTCCCCAAGGTGCTCGACACAAAGGTCTACGACGAGATCGTGAAGGTGAGCGCCGACGACGCCTTTGCCGCGGCGCGCGACCTCGCGCGCCAGGAAGGCGTGCTCGTGGGCATCTCCGCCGGCGCGAACGTGTGGGCCGCCGGCCAGGTGGCGCGCCGGCCGGAGCTCCGCGGCAAGGTCGTGGTCACCGTGCTCTGTGACACCGGCGAGCGCTATCTGTCCACGCCGCTCTTCGGCGACCTCCCCGAGGTCAAGGCGTGAGCGGACGGCACAGCGAGGGCAGGGTGAACGGAAGGCGCGAATGCTGATCAGCGGCAGCGAGCGCCTGCGGTACGACTGCCAGCTCGTGCTCAAGGACGTCGGCGAGCGCGGCCAGGACAAGCTGCGCAAGGGCTCCGTGCTGGTCGTCGGCGCCGGGGGGCTGGGCGCGCCGGTGCTGTACTACATCGTGGCGGCCGGCGTGGGCCGCGTGGGCATCGTCGACGACGACGTGGTCGAGCTTTCCAATCTGCAGCGCCAGATCCTGTTCACCACCGATGACATCGGCAAGAGCAAGGCCGAGCGCGCCGCGATGCGCCTGCGCGCGCTCAACCCGGAGGTCCTGGTGGAGCCCCACGCGCTGCGCCTCACGGCGGCCAACACGCTCGACCTGGTGCGGCGCTACGACGTGATCGTCACTGCCGTGGACAACTTCCCGACGCGGTACCTGCTCAACGACGCCTGCGTGTTCGAGGGCAAGACGCTCGTCGACGGCGCCGTGCTCCGCATGGTGGGGCTGGCCATGACCGTCAAGGGTGGGGAGACGGCCTGCTACCGCTGCCTCTTCCCCGAGCCTCCGCCGCCCGCGGGCGTGGTCAGCTGCTCGGAGGCGGGCGTGCTCGGCCCCATCCCCGGGACGATCGGCGCCATCCAGGCGCTCGAGGTCATCAAGGTGCTCACCGGCGCCGGCACCCCGCTGTACGACCGTCTCCTGCAGTTCGACGGCGCCGCCATGACCTTCAACCAGGTCGAGGTGGCGCGTGTCCCCACGTGCCCGGTGTGCGGAGAGCATCCCACCATCACGGCGCTGGCCGACTACGATGATTGAGCGACGTAGTGGGGTCAACGTGCGGAGCGCCGCAGGTGCACCGCACAGTGACAGGTCTCGCGAGGTACGCGGGACTCTTGAGCGGCTCGAGGCCGAGCTGGCGTCGCTGGGCTCGGCTTGTGTGGCCTTCTCCGGCGGCGTCGATTCAAGTCTCGTGCTGGCCGCCGCGGCGCGCGTTCTCGGGCCGGCACGTGTGGTCGCCTTCACGGCCGTCTCCGCGACGTACCTGCCGGAGGAACTGCAGACGGCCCGCGACCTCGCTGCAGAGCTTGGGGTGCGGCATGTGGTCGTCGAGACGCACGAGTTCGACGAGCCGGCGTTCACCGGCAACCCGCGTGAGCGCTGCTACTTCTGCAAGCGCGAGCTCGTCGCCGAGATGGTGCGCGTCGCCGCCAAGACGGAATGCTCGGCGCTGCTCGATGGCGCCAACCTGGACGATCTCGGCGATCACCGGCCGGGGATGCGCGCCACCGCCGAGGGCGGCGTCGTGCACCCGTTGCTGGACGCCGGCATCGGCAAGGTCGAGGTCCGACGCTTGTCGAAAGAGCTCGGCTTGGCGACGTGGGACGCGCCGCAGCAGGCCTGCCTTGCGTCACGCATCCCTTTCGGCGAGCCGATCACGGTGGAGAAGTTGCAGGCCATCGGCGCGGCGGAGCGAGTACTGCACGAGCTCGGCTTTCGCCAGTGCCGCGTGCGCCACCATGGCAGCGTCGCCCGCATCGAAGTGGAGGGCGGCGACCTCGGGCGCGCGCTCGCGGCCCGCGAGACGATCGCGCGCCGGCTGCGCGCCCTCGGATTCACGTACGTGACCCTCGACCTGGAGGGCTTTCGCTCGGGCAGTATGAACGAAGCGCCGGAGGACGAAGCGCCGAAGGAACAAGCGCCGGGGCAGGGGGCCGCCTGCGGCGGCCCCGCGAGCGCCGACGCCGGCGCGTGATAGCGTACCGCTCGGAGGCGCGGCGGCCTGCGGCCGCCGCGCCCGAGAAAGGAAGGTGACGATCGTGTTCCGCAAGCTCCTCGGCATCGCGAGTCTGGGCATCGCCGGCCTGAGCCGCGACGTGCACACGGCCGTGGACGAGATCAGCAGCGACGTCACAGCGGTGCAGGAGCGCGATCCCGCGGCGACATCGAAGTTCGAGATCGTCACTTCGTATCCGGGCCTGCACGCCCTGTGGCTGCACCGCCTGGCGCACAAGCTCCGCGACGTCGGCGTGCCTCTCGTGCCGCGCTGGATCAGCCAGTTCAACCGTGTGCTCACGGGCATCGAGATCCACCCCGGAGCGAAGATCGGCCACGGGCTGTTCATCGATCACGGCGCCGGCGTGGTGATCGGGGAGACCACCGAGATCGGCGACAACGTGACCATGTACCAGGGCGTCACCTTGGGCGGCACGGGTAAGCAGACCGGCAAGCGGCATCCCACCGTGGGCGACAACGTGGTGTTCGGCGCCGGGGCCAAGGTGCTGGGCGCGGTGACCGTCGGCGACAACGCCAAGATCGGCGCCGGCAGCGTCGTCGTCAGCGACGTGCCCAAGAACTCCACCGTGGTCGGCAACCCGGGTCGCCCGGTGCTGCTCCAAGGCCAGCGCGTGGGTATCCCCGACATCGACTACCGCCACCTGCCGGACCCCGTGGCCGAGGCGGTCAAGTGCCTCGTGGCGCGCATCGTCGAGATGGAGCAGGAGCTCGACGAGATCCACCCCGAGCGCAAGGGCAAGCGCCAGGAGGCCGTACGGCAGACGCAGGAGATGCTGGCCGAGCTCCTGCCGTTCGACCAGGGCGCCGGGATCTGACGCCGGCCGCCGGCGCCCCATCGTCACCCCGTGTGGTGACCGGCCGCCGAGGGTGGGTATGCTACGATTGCAGCCTTCTCCAGCGACCCGTGAACGGAGCGTGATCATCACATGAGCAAGGTCCGGCGTCTCGTGCTCGACGTGCTCAAGCCACACCAGCCCACGATGCTCGTGCTCGCTGATAAGCTCGGCGATCTCGAAGGCATCCACGGCGTCGACATCACGCTGATCGAGATCGACAACAAGGTCGAGAACATCAAGATCACCCTCGAGGGCGACGACGTCGACTTCCAGGATGTCGCCGAGGTGGTCCAGGAGTCGGGCGGCAGCATCCACTCCATCGACAAGTGCTCGACCGGCAAGCGTCTCATCGACGAGGTCGAGACCCCGCAGGACGCCGGCGCCAGCTGGCTGCGCTGAGCGCCGCCTTGCCCGACAGCCAGGTGACCGCCCGGTGAGCTTCCCGGCCAAGCCCAGCATCGGCGCGCGTCTGCGGGAGCGCGCCGCGACGCTGCGGCACTACCACGAGATCGCCGAGGTCGGCGAGATCGCCCGCCGCTACTTCGCCATGAACGCCTTCGACGGCGTTCTCACCGCGATCGGCGTGCTCGTCGGCGGCTACCTCGGCGGTGTCGACAGCCCGCGGGCGATCTTCGTCGTCGTGCTCAGCACCGCTGTGGGTATGGGCGTGTCCGGGTTCTACGGCTCGTACCTGGTCGAGCGTGCCGAGCGCGGCAGGGCCATGCGCGAGCTCGAGGAATCCACGCTCTCGAGCCTCGAAGACACCACCATCGCCTCGGCGTCGCGGTATGCCACCATCGTTATCGCCCTCGTCGACGGCGCCTCGCCGTTTGCCGCGGCCATGATCGTGATGATCCCCTTCCTGTTCACGGGCGTCATTTCCATGCACACCGCGTATTTCGCTGCCGTCGGCGTCGGCCTCGTCGAGCTCTTCTTCCTCGGCGTCTTCCTGGGCGCCATCTCGCGGGAGCGCCTCTGGCTGTCCGGGCTGCGCCTGGCCGCCGCCGGCATCATCGCTCTGGTCATCAGCCTTCTGCTCGGCGGAGGCATCGGCTGATGAGCGTCGTCCGCAAGAAGCCGACCGCCGTCAGGGCCGCGCCGGACCACCCTCTGCTCGCCGGCCTCAACGACGAGCAGCGCGCCGCCGTCACCCACTTCGAGGGGCCGTTGCTCATCCTCGCCGGCGCGGGTTCCGGCAAGACCCGCATGCTCACGCACCGCGTGGCCTACCTGCTCCAGGTACATGGGGTGCGGCCCGACGAGGTGGTGGCCATCACCTTCACCAACAAGGCCGCCGGCGAGATGAAGGAGCGTATCGAGGGTCTCGTGGGCCCCATCGCGCACACCATGTGGATCAGCACCTTCCACAGCATGTGCGCGCGCCTGCTGCGGGGCGAAGCCCAGCGCCTGGGCTACAAGAGCTCGTTCACGATCCACGACGAGGACGACCGTCGCCGGCTCATCAAGCGCTGTCTCGAAGAGCTCAACCTCGACCCCAAGCGCTTCCCGCCGGAGGCCCTTGCCCGGCAGATCAGCGACGCCAAGAACCAGCTGCGCACGCCGGCCGAGTTCCGTGCGCAGGGCGGCCGCTTCTCGCAGGTCGCGGCCGACGTGTACGAGCGTTACGAGCTGCGTCACGCCGAGATGAACGCCATGGACTTCGACGACCTTCTCATGAAGACGGTGCAGCTGCTCGAGAGCTTTCCCGAGCGCCTCAGGCACTACCAGCAGACGTTTCGCTTTGTGCTGATCGACGAGTACCAGGACACCAACCACGCGCAGTACCGTCTCGCCAATCTCCTCGTCGGCGAGCACCATAATCTCGCCGTGGTTGGTGACGACGACCAGAGCATCTACTCGTGGCGCGGCGCCGACATCCGCAACATCCTCGAGTTCGAGCGCGACTACCCCGACGCCAGGGTCATCCGCCTCGAGCAGAACTACCGCAGCACGCAGGCGATTCTCGATGTCGCCAACGCCGTGGTCACCAACAATCGCCAGCGCAAGGGCAAGGACCTGTGGACGCCCAGAGGGAAGGGCACGCTCGTCCAGGTCGTGGAGGTCAACGACGAGCGCGCCGAGGCGCAGTTCGTGGCCAGCGAAGTGCAGAAGCTGCTCGAGGGCGAGGCCGGCGCAGACAGGCCGTACCAGGCCGACGAGGTCGCGGTGCTGTACCGTACCAACGCGCAGTCGCGCGTGCTCGAGGAGCAGTTCGGCCGCTACGGCATCGGCTACCAGGTCATCGGCGGCCCCAAGTTCTACGAGCGCGCCGAGATCCGCGACGTGGTCGCGTACCTCACGGCGCTCGTCAATCCTGAAGACGCGCTGCGGCTGCTGCGCGTGGTCAACGTGCCCAAGCGCGGCATCGGCGCGACGAGCCTGCAGCGCCTGCAGGCGCACGCCGCCGGCCTCGGCGAGAGCGTATGGGCGGCGATGCGCGCCGCCGCCGACGTCCCCGGCCTGTCGGCCGGCGCCGTCAAGGGTCTGCTCGCCTTCGTGCGCCTGGTCGAGGGCCTGCAGGCGGGCCTCTCCGGTCGCCCGGTCGCGGAGATCGTGCGCAGCGTACTCGACGAGAGCGGCTACGAGTCGGCCCTCAAAGTGCAGAAGACGCTCGAGTCCGAGGGCCGCCTCGAGAACCTCGAGGAGTTCGTCGGCGTTGCCGCCGAGTACGACAAGCGCGCCGACGAGCCCAGCCTCGACGGCTTCCTTCAGGAGATCTCGCTGTATGCCGACATCGACGCCTTCGCCGACACGAGCGCGCTCATCACGCTGATGACCCTGCACAACGCCAAGGGGCTG
>JAPLCL010000135.1 GCA_026392265.1 Actinomycetota bacterium | reverse complement strand
CTTCTCCCCCCGACTGTCCAGATCCGCGCGGATAGCCGGGTCCAGCTCGGGATCGGAGAGGCATTCGAGCAGGGAGCCACCCGATTCGAGGACACTGTGGCCCATCGGACCCTCTGCCAGCGGCAAGGGCTCCCCCGACCGGTCGCGGCCGCCGGGCGTCCTCTCCCACCTCGCCCGCAGGACGATGGCGTCGAGCTCGGCATCGTGTTCGTAGGCCGCGCACTCAGAGACCCCGAGCGCTTCACCCGCGCAGCGCGTGACGACGGCGAGCGCCTCCTCCAAGCTCGCGGCGACGGCGACCGCGCGGCTCGACTCGTGCAACGAGGCCAGCCTGCGCTCGCCTTCTTCCTGCGCCTGCATCTTGTCGGCGTCGTGAAGCGCCAAGGCGATGAGCCGGCAGACCGAGACGATGGTCGAGATCTGCCCCGGCGCGATCGTGCGGCCCTCGCGGGTCTCGCTGATCTCGAGCAAGCCGACGACCTCGTCTCTGGCGACGAGCGGCACGATGAGCATCGCCTGCTCGCGCCACGCGCGCATGTCCTCGCGCTCCGCCGCGCCGAGGCGCGGATCGTCTGGCGAGGCGATGAACACCGGCTCCTTCGTGAGCACGGCCTGCTCGTCGACGGCCCACACGTCCCGCTTCGGCCGAAGGCCCAGGTAGTCGGGGCAGGGCTGATCGTCGTAGACGCTCGCCAGGCAGACGAGGCTGCCGTCGTCGGTCAGGCGATAGACGTCGCAGTCGGGTAGACCGGCAACGTCGCTCAGGCGCAGGGCGATCGACGACCAGAGCTTCTCCGGATCGGCGGTGGAGGCAAGCGCGGCGCCGATGTCGTTCACCGCGGCGCGGGCGCGCCACAAGGCCACCCGCTCGAGCTGCAGTCTCGTCGAGAGCCATGCCAGCGTCTCGCCGACCACGAGGCAGGCCAGGCCGACGTACACCGCAGAGGCCACGGTGAGTCCCGAGAACTGCCCCAGGGAGACCAAGGGCAGCACGTACGCGGCCGCGAACAGGGGCAGTGCCATCAGCGCTGTGTATTGCGGAAACGCGACGCCGATCCAGGCGAAGAGCAGGACGAAGAAGACGGCGTAGACGCGGACGTCGGGGCTCGCGAGCGCGATCTGAAGCGCCGCGAGCGCAAACCCCACCGGGAGCAGCAAGAGACCGGCCCAGCGAGGCCATCTGCTCCACGGCAGGTACCAGCTGAGGAGACCCGCGCCGGCGGCGACCGCGGCCGCGACCGAGGCGCTGCTCGACTGGCCGCCGGGTGCTGTGGGCCACAAGAGGCTGACAAGGCTTGAGACTCCGAAGAGCAAAAAGAGGACGGCGGCCGCTCGCCCCACCAGAGCTCTGGACGGCCACGAGCAAGCCGGCCCATCTTCTGTGGCGTCGCCTTGCAGGAGGCCTGCACGCCACCGCGCCAGTAGTACTCCCACCAGACGTCCCTTCCCTGCGGTCAGTCGCAGAAGCCGCATCCTACGCTGACAACGCTTATCGGCAGGCCGGTCGAGTGCCTTGAATCCGGGCGCCGGCAGCGAGGGTGCGGAGGACCGCAGGCTCGACGTGTGGGAAGACCGGTACCCCCGGCTGGGATCGAACCAGCGACGGCCGCCGCCCGCCGGCTCCGGAGACGGTTGTTGCCCCAGGCTTCTCACCGGCCGCCTGCAAACCGGCCGCCTCTACGCCGGGGATGACTCCGGCACGGACCGACGAGGTGGCCCAACGAGCGGGGTCAGGTCACAGCCCCCGTCGAGCGGTGCGCCCGCGACCGAAGAGCTCCCGCTCGGTCAGCTTGGGCAGAGAGCCTCGACCTTCGCCAGAAGCACCTCGGGGACGACCGGCTTCTCCACGAACTCCTGCACGGGGAGCCACGCGTCGTCCAGATCCTTGTTGGAGAACTTGCCCACGTAGATCCCCACCTCGTTGA
>JAPLCL010000422.1 GCA_026392265.1 Actinomycetota bacterium | reverse complement strand
ATGCGTGTGTACGAGCTCATCTTCCCCGAGCACATCGACGTCGAGGCGCTCAAGGTGCACGACGAAGAGGGCGAAGAGATCGGGCTCGACCTCTCCAGCGTCGACATGAGCGAGGTCGAACGCATCGAGGTCACGCCCGACGACTTCGGGCGCATCGCTGCGCAGACCGCCAAGCAGGTCATCCTGCAGCGTATTCGCGAGGCCGAACGCGACCTCATGTACGACGAGTACATCGACCGCGTCGGCGAGCTCGTCACCGGTATCGTGCAGCAGAGCGATCCGCGCCACAACACGCTGGTGGAGCTGGGCCGCGTCGAGGCCGAACTGCCGCGCGGCGAGCAGATAGAGACCGAGCACTACGACCACGGCGCCCGCATCAAGGCCGTGATCATGCGTGTCGAAGACTCGGCCAAGGGCCCCCAGGTCAAGCTTTCGCGACGCAGCGAAGAAATCGTGCGTAAGCTCTTCGAGCTCGAGGTCCCCGAGATCGCCGACGGCCTCGTGGAGATCAAGCAGATCGCTCGGGAGACCGGCTACCGTGGCCGCGACGGCAAGCCGGTGCCGGGGCGCTGCAAGATCGCCGTCATCTCGCACGCCGACGGCGTCGACCCGGTCGGTGCCTGCGTGGGCCCGCGCGGCTCGCGCGTGCGCATGGTCGTCAGCGAGCTGCGCGGCGAGCGCATCGACATCATCCCGTACAACGACGATCCCGCACGCTTCGTGGCCAAGGCACTGTCGCCGGCCCGCGTGCGTGAGGTCATCGTCGACGACGACGAGAAGACCGCGACCATCGTCGTTCCCGACGACCAGCTGTCGCTGGCCATCGGCAAGGAGGGCCAGAACGCCCGCCTCGCGAGCAAGCTCACCGGCTGGCGCATCGACATCAAGAGCCAGCAGCAGATGGCCGAAGCCGAGAACAACATGGAGTTCGGCGACGACGAAGGCGTCGACGGGCAGTGTATGGCCGTCATGCGCACCGGCAAGCGCTGCCCCAACCAGGCCGAGCCGAGCTCGCGCTATTGCAGCATCCACGCCGACTACGTCGCCCCCGAGCCGGTCGCCAAGGCCGCGCCCGAAGCCGCCGACGAAGCCGCGGCCCCCGCGGCGGAGGCCGGCGAGGAGTGACCGTGGCGCCGGCGCCCGAACGCACCTGCATCGGCTGCCGCCGCAAGCGCGGCCAGGCCGAACTGGTCCGTCTGACCAACGACGCGGGGCGCGTAGTACCCGCTCGCCCTGGTGCCCCGGGGAGGAGCGCGTATCTGTGCCCCGGGCAGACGTGTCTTGAGGCCGCGGAAAGACGGCGCGCGTTCGCGCGCGCCTTCCGCGGCCCGGTAGTTCTCGATCCCGCAGTGCGCCGCGCTGTGGCACTACACACGAGTGATGAAAGGCGGTGAGGTGAATGGCGACGAAACGCAAGGTCTCCGATATCGCAACGCAGCGTAAGACGAGCGTCGACGACGTGCTCGCCCACCTCAAGAAGGCGGGCATCGAGGTCGTCGACGGTGAGGTCACCGTCGACGACGAAGTCATCGAGAAGGCTTACGCGGCCCAGCCGGGCGGCGTGCGGCGCCGGGCCGGAGGCCCGGGCGGCAAGCGCCGCCGGGTGATCATCGACGCGGGCGCCTCGCGTCGCGGCGGCGGCCCGCAGGGCGGCCGCGACCGGCGCAGAGGCCGCGGCCGCGGTCACGACCGCGACGAGCAGCCGGCCGCGCCCGTGGTGCCCACCGGCCTGGTCAAGGTGCCGTCGGGCTCCACCGTCAAGGACCTCTCGCAGCTTCTGGGCGTGTCCACGCCCGAGATCATCAAGACCCTCATGGGGTACGGCGAGATGGTCACCATCACGCAGACGCTCAGCG
>JAPLCL010000087.1 GCA_026392265.1 Actinomycetota bacterium | reverse complement strand
AGCGCCGCGACGATGGCGCGACGGCGCTCGGGGCTGCGGATGGCGGCGATCACGGCGGCCGCCGCCAGCGCCGCGCCGGCCGCCGTCGCGCCGCCGCGCCAGAGCGCGCCTTGCGCTTGTCCCAGCAGGCCTTCCCCCAGCCCGGCGACGCCGAAGGCGGCGGCCGCCACGAGCGCGCCGCCCCCGAACCCCAGCGCTTGGGGTGCGCACGGCGCCCCGCGCCGGCCCGCGATGCGAGACAACCCGCCAGCGACCAGGATCGCCAGGAACGGCACCACGGGGGTCATGTAGAAGATGTACGCCTGGCGTGAGGTCAGCAGCCAGGGGAGGTAGAGAAGCACGACGAGCAGCGGTGCCAGGCCCAGGCGCAGATCGCGGCGTACCAGCGCCTGCACGCCGAGGACCACGAGCGCCAGCGCCGCGCCCCACCAGAGCAGCGGGTTGCCGATACTGATCAGCCCGGTCGTGCCCCGGCTGCCCTCTGAGAACCGGTACCAGATCGGATGCACGTCGAAGAGCCAGGTGACGGGGCGCGAGGCGAACGACACGGTACCGCGGACCCCCCAGTTGAAGCCGAGCATGTATCGCTGCAGGTGCAGCCAGTCGGCGAGTGAATGGCCGCTCAGGAAGTAGCCGGCATACCCGGCGACGTACACGCCCAGGCTCAGCGCGAGGATGGCAGCGAGGGCGGCCAGAAGCTTGCGAAGTCCGAGGCGGCGGGCGTAGAGCAGAAGGATGACCAGGGCCGCGACGACGGCAAGAGCGCCCGACCACTTGCTGGCCACGGCCGCGCCGCCGGCGAGGCCGCAGAGCACCGTCCAACGGGCGAAGTGGGACGAGCTCGTCGCGCGCAAGGCGCAGTAGATGCACGCCGCGGAGCCGAGCGCGACGAACGTATCGAGGACGGCGAGGCGCGACTCGACGATGAGCATCGTGTCCGAGGCGGCCAGCACGGTCGCCGCCAGCGCCCACACGGGCGGCAGGAAGAGCCGTCGCGCCAGAGGGTACATGAGCGCGATGAGCAGGGTGCCGGCCAGCGCCGCCGGAGCGCGCCAGCCCCAGGGGCCGTCGCCGAACAGGGCGATGCCTGCGGCGATGGCGAGCGTGCCGAGCTCCGGATGGGCGAGCGAGCGCGCCTCGCCGGGGCGCCAGCTCTCGGCGCCCCGCGGCCCGAGATCGCCGCGCAGCAGCGCCGCGGCGTCGTGCGCGTAGTAGTACTCGTCGAAGACGTGATTGGGGAAGGCGTCGAGCGCGGCGAAGCGCACGGCCGCCGATAGCGCGATGGTGAGCAGGACGAGCGCGATGATGAGGCGGCGCCGGCGGGGCCACGCGCGGGCCGGCGCGTCTCTGGGGGCGGAGGCTGCGCTCTGCATGTGGCGATGATAGCACCCGCGTCGCGCGGGACCCCTGCGGGCCGCGCGGGCGGGGGCCGCGCGGGCTCCGGCGCCTACGCGCCGGGAACGGTGCGCCGCCGCAGGCCACGGGCAAGTACCGCGAGGGCGACGGCGCACACCGTCGCCAGGCAGGCCACCGTGGCCAGCATGAGCCACACGTACTGCAGGCGGTCGCCGGCGGCGTCGGCGACGACGCCGCCGGCGAGCGCGGCGAACGAGCCGATCCCGAACGAGAGCGCGAAGCTCGTGCCGTAGCCCAGACTACGCTGCCCGAGCGATGTGTAGCGGCCCGTGAACACGTTGTCCATGGGCTGGGTGGTGAAATGCACGAAGCTGGTCAGGGCGAGGATCGCGAGCAGCCACCATTCGACGGCGAAGAAGGTGCCGGCCAGAAGAAGGGCGGTGACGCCGAGCAGCACCGCGTAGAGCGTCTCCGCGTGGTACCGGCCGCCGAGGTGGCCGCCCCACCACTGGCCGAAGAAGCCGGCGAGATAGACGAGCGAGGCGAGGATGCCGCCGCGGACCACGGCGGTCGCAGGTAGCACGCCGGTGCGCGCCGCGGCCAACGCCGGCAGGTACGTCGCGAAGCCCCGGTAGATGAAGCCCAGCGCAATGGTGATGGCGTAGACGAGGATGAGCGCCGTGAGGTTCGTGGAGGTGCCCCGTGAAGGCGCCTCGGTCGCCCGCTCAGTTGCGCGTGCGACCGCTTCGTCACCCTTGGGGCCGGTCGCGAGGCCGGGGTCCACGAGTCGCGGCATCCTGAGGCTCAGCGCCGCCACGCCCAGGCCAACAACCGCGGCGACGGCGAACGGGAGGCGCCACGACACGCTCCAAGCCAGCAGGGCGCCGAACGTGGGGGCCAGCGCCAGCCCGAGGTTGCCGACCATGCCGTGGTGCCCGAGCCGCTTGGCGTCGTTGCCGCTGACTCGTGAAACCAGCGTGAGCCCCGCGGTGTGGTAAGGCCCGCACGCCACCCCGAGTGCCACCAGGGCCACGGCGAAGGCGATCTCGTTGGGAGCCACGGCGATGGCGACGCAGGCAGCCGCGCCGCCGACGAGCACGAGGCGCACCACGAGCAGCGGGGACACGCGGTTCAGGACCAGCCCGGTGGGCAGCGACAGGAGGCCGTAGGCCAGCATCGCCGCGGTGAACACCGCGCCGAGCGTGCCGTAGCTGGCCGAGAACGTCTCGCGCAGCATAAAGAGGACGGCGGGGAAGAGGCCGATGTACAGGTGCGTGGTGGCATGCGCCAGATAGACGGGCAGGAGGGATGGGACGGGCGGGCGGCCATCCGCGAGCCCTCCCGAGGCCGAGCGGGCGCTGTCCGTGGCCGCGCGGCCCCTCAGATCCAGCTGCGGAACCACATGATGTGAGACCAGTGCCCGGGGCTGATGGGGATGTTGAGAACGATCGGCAGGAAGGCAACGGCGATGCCGACGATCGCGCCGGCCAGGATCATGCTCACCACCGGGCGCCAGCGCCGCGTCCACGGGGAGACGGCCATGATGACCAGGAACAGCGCCAGGAAGATACCGACGCCGACGTCGATCCAGCCGACGGTCGGGCTGACGCTTCGGGGCAGCCGCCAGAAGAACCAGACGGCGAGCCTGGCCACCGGGTCCCAGAGTACGGCCGTGGCCACCGCCGTCGCGGCCATGACGACAACGCCGTGCCGCGGCAGGCGGGTGCTGCCGGCGAAGGCCACCAGCGCCGCGGCCGCCAGGATGGCCAGGAACGGCGCGACCGGCGTCATGTAGTAGATGAAGGAGGTCCTGGAGGTCGCGAACCAGGGCACGTAGAGCACCGCCACGACGATCGCCGTCGGGAGCAGGAGCGTGGTCCGTCGCAGAAGCGCGAGGATCGGGGCGGCGATGAGGCCCAGTGTCGCGACCCACCAGAGGAAGGGGTTGCCCATGGCGATCACGCCGCGAAACATCTTCCCCCCTTCGAAGTAGTACCACACGGGGCGGTAGTCGACGATCCAGGTGGGAGCCGCGGAGGCGTACGTGTGGACGGCTTTGAGGTGCAGGCTGAAGAACGCCGCCTGGCGCTGGAGCTCCCTCCAGTCGGCGAGCGTGTGACCGCTGGCGAAGTACTGCACGTAGCTGAAGACATACAAGGCGGCCGGGATGAGGATGAAGAGGGCGACGACGAGCAGCGCGCCGGGGAGCGCCCCGACGAACGTGGACCGCGCCGTGGGCACGTCGCCGAGCAGGTAGGCAGGCTCCGCCCCGTCGTCCTCCGCGACAGGCTCTCGATCGTGCAGCCACACGAGGAAGATGAGGATGGCCGCCGCGACAAGAGCGAGGCCGCCCGACCACTTCGTGGCGACGGCCATGCCGCCCGCGGCAGCGCAGAGGACCAGCCAGCGCTTGTGGCGCCCGCCCTGGGCGTAGCGCAGCGCGAGCAGGATGCACAGCACGCTCCAGACGCCGACGAACACATCGAGCGTGGCGATGCGCGATTGCGCGATCCCGAGCGTGTCGGCCGCGGCGAACCCGAGGGCGATGAGCGCCCACGGGGGTGGCAAGCCCAAGCGGCGCGCCAGCGGGTAGACGCAGGCCAGCGTCACGAGGCCGGCGATGACGGCGGGGAGGCGCCAGCCGAAGGCGCGGTCGCCGAAGAGGACGATGCCGGCGGCGATGGCGAACTTGCCCATCTCCGGGTGCGGCCACGACACTTCGTCGCCGGCCTCCCAGCGCAGCGGCGCCTTGGGGCCAACGCGGCCGTCGACGATGGCCTTGGCGTCCTTGGCATAGTAGACCTCGTCGAACATGTACTCAGCCGGGGTCGCCACCTGCCACAGACGCAGCGCCGCCGAGATCATCAGGATGAGGGCGACCGCCAGCGTGATTCGGCGCCGACGGACCGGGTCGGCTATGGGGACCGGCGGTTCAAGCACGGGCTGTGAGAGGCTCCTTCGGGCGAGCTGCGCGTCGGCGGTCATTATAGTCGTCGGCGGCCCCTGTGCGCTTGCACGGCGACGAGCGTCGTGTTTGCCGGCCGGCGGTGCGCCGCGCTGGAGGGCGCGAAGTCGTGGGGCACTCCGTCCGGGCACGGCGCGGCACTTGGCCGCGCGCCGGCTTCGTGATACAACACCGCAGGTTCGTGTCTCGGCCGCGAGCGCGTGCCGGTCCCTACCCACACGTCTACCGAGAGTGGAGGCTTCGATAGATGGCTGACGAGAAGAAACTGACGATACCGGGCCAGAGTACGGGCCCGATGGGCGAGCGTGGCACGATCACCGCCACGCTGCGAGACGCCACCGCCAACCCGGGTCCGCTGGGCCTCATGGCGTTCGGTCTCACCACGGTGCTGCTGAACGTGCACAACGCCGGCCTCATCCCCTTGAGCGGCATCATCCTCGCGATGGGCGTGTTCTACGGCGGCCTCGCCCAGGTGATCGCGGGCATCATGGAGTGGAAGAAGAACAGCACCTTCGGCATGACCGCGTTCCTTTCGTACGGCTGCTTCTGGCTGACCTTGGTCGGCGTCTTCGCGTTCCCCAAGTGGATGGGCTCGGCCAGCCTCGAGCTCGGCGCCACGAGCACGGCTCTCGGCTACTATCTGCTGGCATGGGGCCTGTTCACCGCACTCATGTACGTCGGCACGCTGCGCATCAACCGTTCGTTGCAGACCGTGTTCCTGAGCCTGACCGTCCTGTTCGTGCTGCTCGCCATCGGCGAGTGGACGGGCAACGCGACGATCACCAAGATCGCCGGCTGGGAAGGCATCTTCGTGGGCCTCTCGGCCGTCTACGGTTCTATCGCGCAGGTCTGGAACGAGCTGTACGGTCGCGTCGTGCTGCCGATCGGTCCCTACAAGAAGTAAGACGATCGCGCGGGCGCCACGGCACTCCGCAACGAAAAGACGCGACGGGCCGGGGCCGTGCAGGCGACCCCGGCCCGTCGTGCGTGCGCCCGCCCCCGCTGCCCCTACCAGTCGATGTGGACCAGGACGTCCTTCTCCCAGCGCAGCTCGCAGAGGATCGTCGTGATCGAGGGATCGTAGGCGGGCGGCAGAAGCGGCCCGCAGTGGCGCACCGTTCGTCGGCGCGAACCAGCGTCCGACCGACGACGTGCTGCTCCAGGTGCGCACTATCGCTGCGTCATACTTCAGGGTGATGACCTGCGCGGGCCGATGGCGCGGTGAGCGAGAACAGCAGGATGAGCAGCAAGGCGAGGGCCCACGCACTCACGAGGAATCCTCGGGCGCGTGCCGTCCACGGGTCGATGGCGACTGCGCGGTTCATGAAAGCCTCCTGTCGTCTGGTCCTGTTGTCGACGAGATCCGTCCCGTCCTTGAGACCGGGTGGGCGCTGCGGTCCGCGCCGGCATGCCCGGGTATATCCTTGCCACGTTGCGGCAACGTCCCGCGGCGGGTCCCCCGCCACGTCTTCCCGGAGGTGACCATGAGCGCCACGATTGAGTCGAGCCCCGCCGTCGCGGCGGACTTCGTGTTGCGCGGCGCCGGCGAGCTGGTCACGATGAGCGCCCCGCCCGCGGAAGGGCTGGGGGTGATCACCGGCGGCGCCCTTGCGGCCAAGGACGGGGTGATCGTCTGGGTAGGGCGCGAGGCGGATCTGCCGCAGGCAGTGGACCTCGCGCCCGACGGCCTCGACATCGACGCCGAAGGGCGCTGCGTCTTGCCCGGCTTCGTCGATGCGCACACGCATGTGCCGTTCGCCGGGTCGCGAGCCGCCGAGTACGGCGAGCGGCTCGCTGGAGTTAGCTACGGCGAGATCCTCGCCCGCGGCGGCGGCATCAACGTCACCGTGGAGGCCACACGCCAGGCCTCGGAAGAGGAGCTGGCGCGCCTCTCCCGTCTGCGCTACGACAGCATGCTGCGCCACGGTACGACCACCGCCGAGGTCAAGAGCGGCTACGGCCTTACCGTGGCCGACGAGGCCAAGCAGCTGCGCGCGGCGGCGACCGCCCATCCTCTACTGCGCGAGCTCACCTTCCTCGGGGCGCACTTCGTGCCTCCCGAGTACGCCGGTCGCACCGAGGACTTCATCCGCCTCGTCTGCGAAGAGATGATCCCCGCCTGCGCGCCGCTGGCGCACTGGTGCGACGTCTTCTGCGACGAGGGCGCGTTCACCGTTGAGCAGGCACGGCGCGTCCTGATCGCCGCGGCAGCGGCCGGGCTCGGCCTGCGCATCCACGCCGACGAGCTGGCGCGGTCGGGAGGCTCGATGCTGGCCGCCGAGCTGGGCTGCGCCTCGGCCGATCATGTGATCCACGCCACCGGGGAGGAGATCGCGGCGATGAAGGCCGCCGGCGTGGTCGCCGTCATGCTGCCCGGCACAAGCTACACGCTGGGCGTCTCGTTCGCCCCGGCGCGGGCCTTCCTGGAGGCCGGGGTGACCATCGCTCTGGCGAGCGATTTCAACCCCGGCACCTGCGACTGCGAGAACCTGCAGATGATGATCTCGCTGGCCTGCCAAGGCATGAAGCTCACGCCGGACGAGGCGTTGTACGCCGCCACGATCGGCGGCGCGGCTGCGCTGCGCCGCGCCGACGTCGGCAGCCTCGCGACGGGTAAGCGCTGCGACTTCAGCGTGCTCGTCGCCGAGAGCCGCACCGAGCTGCCGTATCACTTCGGCGTCAACCTGGTGGGCGACGTCGTGGTCGGGGGCAGGGTCGTCGTCCACGACGGCGCCGTCGCCCACGACGAGCCCGCGCTCGAGCCTGTGCCGCGGTTCGCCCGAGACGCTTTCCCGTCTGCCGGAGGTCCCCGATGACGCTCGTCGAGTGCGTGCCCAACTTCTCCGAGGGCCGGCGGCCCGAAGTCATCGACCAGATCGTGGCCGCCATCGCCGCGGTCGACGGCGTGCACGTGCTCGACCGCCAGAGCGACGCCGTTCACAATCGCTGCGTGATCACGTTCGTGGGGCCCGACGAGGCGGCCGCGCAGGCCGCCTTCGGCGGCATCGCCGCGGCCGCCCGCCTCATCGATCTCAACGTCCACGACGGCGCCCACCCGCGCTTCGGCGCCGCCGACGTCGTCCCGTTCGTGCCTATCAAAGAGGACGATATGCCGGTCTGCGTGATGCTGGCCCGCGGGCTCGCCGTACGCGTCGGCGCGGAGCTCGACATACCCGCGTACCTCTACGAGGACGCCGCCCGCCGCCCGGAGCATCAGGACCTGGCCGACGTGCGCCGCGGCGAGTTCGAGGGCCTGCGCGAGGCCATCCTCACAGACCCTGGGCGGGCGCCCGACGAAGGCCCCCGGCGCCTGCATCCCACGGCCGGCGCCGTGGCCATCGGCGCCCGGCCCCCGCTGATCGCCTACAACGTCAATCTCGACAGCGACGACGTGGACCTGGCCCGGGCGATTGCCGTCGCCATCCGCGAGCGCGACGGCGGCTTCCCCAAGGTCAAGGCCATGGGCCTGGCACTCGACGACTGCGTGCAGGTGTCCATGAATCTCGTGGACTACCGCGTCACCTCGATGCACACTGCCTACGAAGAGGTCGCGCGCCGTGCGGCTGCGCGGGGAGTGCGCGTGCGTGAGAGCGAGATCGTGGGCCTGTTCCCCGAGGCAGCGCTGGTCGATGTGGCCCGGCGGGCGCTCACGGCCACAGGATTGACGCAGCATCAGGTACTGGAGGCGCGCGTGCTCGACCTGCTCAGCGGTTCGTGAGCCGGTAGCACGACCGCGCGTCGGCTCTCCGCCGCGGGTGCACGGTCTTCCGTCCGGGCTTCTTCCTATCGTCTCTCTTGACACGAACATGGGTTCGCCCTAAGCTCCATACGAACAGGTGTTCGCCATCAAGGGAGGAACGGTGGAAGGTCTCACACCGCGACAGCAGCAAGTCCTCGATTTCATCCGCGAGAGCGTGCGCGCCAACGGCTACCCGCCGACGGTACGCGAGATCTGCACGGCGCTCCATCTGTCCTCGCCGTCCACGGTGCACGCGCACCTCGCCAACCTCGAGCGTACGGGCCTCATCAAGCGCGATCCCACCAAACCGCGCGCCCTCGACGTCGTGCGGGATCTGCGCCCGCGACGCCCGCTGCCGCTGGTCGGCCGCGTAGCCGCCGGTCAGCCCATCCTCGCCGAGGAGAACATCGAGGAGCTCATTGATGTCCCGGCCTTCCTGCGCCGCGACGACGACGACTTCGTCCTCCGCGTGCGCGGCGACTCCATGATCGACGCCGGCATCTTCAACGGCGACTTCATCGTCGTGCACGCGCAGGACCAGGCGCAGAACGGCGAGATCGTCGTGGCGCTGGTCGGCGACGAGGCCACCACCAAGCGCTTCTACAACGAAGGCCGCACCGTACGCCTGCAACCCGAGAACGAGAATCATGAGCCGATCATCGTCAACGCCGATGAGGTGCAGCTTGTCGGCCGAGTCGTGGGGGTCCTTCGCCAGCTATGAGTACGACGCCTCTCGCCACACTCGCCTGTCCTACACTCGCCGATACCGTCGACGAAGCCCTTGCTGCCGCGCTCGCCGGCCGCGGCGAGCCCTGCCTGTGGTGCGGAGGTTCGGTCGTCACGGTCGTGAGCGCCGACATCTGGAGCGGCCAGGTCACTGTGCGCTGTCACGAGTGCGGCAGCGAGCTCAGCGGCGTCGTACCGCGTCATCTGCGCGAGGTACGCAGATGAGCGCCGGGCGCGCCTCTCGCGGACCCGCGCCGGCTGGGGTCGCGCAGTATCCCGCGGTCGCGTCTCGCGGCGTGGGGCGGCGTCCGAGCAGCCGGGCCGGCCGGCGCCAGCTTCGCCGGCGCCGCCTCGCCGGACTCTTGCGCTTCGTCGTCTTCTTGCTGCTCATCTTCGTCGCGGTGTGGGCCGGCGTGCGCGTCGCCCACGCCGGCACCGACGGCAGCGTGTACACCGGTCACCAGTACGTCGTGAACGGCGGCGACACGCTCTGGAGCATCGCCACCCACGAGTACGGCGCGGATGTCGACGTGCGGCGCGCCGTCTACCAGATCCGTGAGGTCAACCACCTCGACGGGTCCACCGTCTCACCCGGCGAGCACCTCACGCTGCCCTACCTCGAGGAGTAGCCCGGCTCGCGCGCGGCTTCGCGGGCGTGCGCTATACTAGCCCGGCGCCGGGACGTGGCGCAGCCTGGTAGCGCACCTGCTTTGGGAGCAGGGGGTCGGCGGTTCGAATCCGCCCGTCCCGACCAATTCATCTCTCTGGGCGGGAGTAGCTCAGTTGGTAGAGCATCAGCCTTCCAAGCTGAGGGTCGCGGGTTCGAGACCCGTCTCCCGCTCCATTGTCCGCTCTCTGGTCGCGCTACAGCCGCAGACGCCCGTCGCCGTACGATAGCCAACACCCGCGCCCGTAGCTCAGCTGGATAGAGCAGGAGACTTCTAATCTTCAGGTCGCAGGTTCGAATCCTGCCGGGCGCGCCAGTCTTTCCCGCAGTCCCTGCACAGCGGCATGTTCGGCGTGGCATCGCCGGCGGCTCGCGGGGCGACCCGTACTCCGTTCGTACTCGGACTGCTCGCGTCACAGCGTCGACCAGCGCCTTTGCCCGCTCCGCGGCACTCCCCTTGAGCGCCAGAGAGTTGCGGGAGCAGGCGTCCAAGGTCATGCCGCTGCTCGCGTGTCCCACACCTTCGGAGGCGACGCAACGGCGCCATCACCGTTGTCTTCACGGATAATCGGGTAGCTCGGAAGTGAGGCTGTGCGCTTCGATAGCTCATGCTCTCGGCCTGCACGGTTCGGCCAACGGCGCGACGCTTCGGCGGCACGCCTTCATATGGGGGTACCACGTGCTGCAGACCGCGACACCCACTGAGAAGCCGGCCACTCGGCGGCGCGCCTACAGGGTCCTCGGTCTGGCGTTCGTCCTGCTGGCCCTTGTCCTGACCCTGTCTGCCTCCACCTTCGCCCTGATGTCCGGCGGCGACTGGGTCAAGCAGACCTCGGGAAGCGACAAGGACCTCTGGGGCGTCGCCTTCATCGACGCCACCCACGGCTGGGCGCTGGGTGGCAGATGGGACGTGGGGGGCGTCATCCTCGCCACCACCAACGGCGGCGTCACCTGGAAACCACAGAGCCCGGGTAGCGGCGCCTGGGTGACCGGCGTCGCCTTCAGCGACGCCAAGCACGGCTGGGCGGTGGGCGAGAAGGGCACCATCCTTGCCACCACGGACGGCGGCGCCACCTGGAGCCCGCAGATCTCGGGCTGCACCGAGCACCTCAACGCCGTCGCGTTCAGTGACGCAGCGCACGGCTGGGCGGTGGGTGGCATGGGCCGCATCCTCGCCACCACCAACGGCGGCGTCACCTGGAGCAAGCAGACCTCGGGGACCGGCGGGGCCCTCAAGGCCGTCGCCTTCAGCGACGCCTCGCACGGCTGGGCGGTGGGCTACGACGGCAGCGGCGCCATCCGCGCCACCACCAACGGCGGCGTCACCTGGACCAAGCAGATCTCGGGGAGCGGCGCATGGCTCGAAGGCGTCGCCTTCAGCGACTCCACTCACGGCTGGGCGGTGGGCGAGAACGGCGCCATCCTCGCCACCACCAACGGCGGCGTCACCTGGACCAAGCAGATCTCGGGGAGCAGCGCGGGGCTCGAAGACGTCGCCTTCGCCGACGCCACTCACGGCTGGGCGGTGGGCAGAGGCGGCGTCATCCTCGCCACCACGAACGGCGGCGCCACCTGGGGCGCCGAGACCTCGGGGTGCAGCGCGGACCTCCACAGCGTCGTCTTCCCCAGCGTCGCCGGCGGATGGGCGGTGGGCGCAAGCGGCACGATCCTCGCCACCACGTCTCCGAGCAGTACCGAGCCCAGGATCACGAGGCTGACGCCTGCCTCCGGCAAGCGCGGTGCGTTCGTCACCATCAGCGGCACCGACTTCGGCGCGGCGCAGGGCACCAGTTCGGTGAGGTTCGCTGCCAAAGCCTGCGCCGCGTACGTCTCGTGGAGCGATACGCTGATCAGGTGCAAGGTGCCGGCCCAGGCCAAGTACGGCAAGGCGGGTGTCACGGTGACGACCACGGCCGGCAAGAGCAACGCGGTGACCTTCACGGTGAAGCGGTAGGGGCGGTAACGCCTGCCGCATAGTCGTCGAACTGAGACCGAGCCGCGCACCCGCTCATTGTCCCTTGGTTACTCCCCGTCAGGCGGCGGGTAGAAGCCTGCCGATGAGCGACGACGTGGACAGTACCCCAGAGCGGGGCGAAGAGGGCGCGGAGGGCGCGGAGGGCGCGGGCTCCGCCTCGTTGCCCACCCCCTCGGAGCTCTACGAAATGCTGGCCGTCCACTTGGCCGCGCACGACAAACCCGACTTCGTGCGCACCGCCGTGGAAGCCGTGACCAGCGGAGCCGTGAGCATCCCGATCCTCTACCGCGAGGTCCTCACGCCGCTGCTCGTACAGGCCGGCTCATCCTGGCAGCGCGGGCGCCTCACCGTCTGGGAAGAGCATATGGCGAGCGCGATGGTGCGCAGCGTCGTCGAGATCCTCTACCCGGGGGTGCTCAAGGCCAAGGCGGCCGTCCCGCCCGCCGGACGCAGTGTCCTCCTGGCCAGCCCTCCAGAGGAGGGACACGACCTGGGTCTGCGCATGGTCAGCGACCGCTTCGACATGGCTGGCTGGACGACCTACTTCCTCGGCGCCGACACGCCGGTGGATGAGGTCGCCGACGCCGCTCTCAGGCTGGGCGTGGACGCCCTCGTGCTCAGCTCGTCCACGCACTACCATCGCGTCGCCTTGCGCCGCCATGTGGATCAC
>JAPLCL010000288.1 GCA_026392265.1 Actinomycetota bacterium | reverse complement strand
CATGGTCGGCGAGGGCCGCATGGAGGTCGACGAATCGTTGCTCACCGGCGAGTCGGACCTCGTGACCAAGCACCCCGGTGAGGCCCTGCTCTCGGGCAGCTTCTGCATGACCGGCGGCGGCTACTACGAGGCCGAGAAGGTCGGCCTCGAGAGCTTCGCCAATAAGCTCACTGCCAAGGCCACCGAGTTCAAACGCAAGCTCACGCCCCTGCAGCGCCAGATCAACCAGATCGTGCGCGTGCTTCTTCTCGTGGTCGTCGTCTTCGAGATCCTCGTGTGGGTGCGCAACACTATCGGCGGCGTGCCGTTCGTGGAGAGCGTGCGCATGTCCACCGTCATCCTGGCGCTGATCCCCAACGGCCTCGTGCTCTCCATCGCCCTCACCTACGCCCTCGGTGCCATGCGCCTGCTCGGCAAGGACATGCTGGTGCAGCAGTTCAACGCCGTGGAATCGCTGAGCAACGTCGACGTGCTCTGCACCGACAAGACGGGCACGCTCACCTCGGGCGTGATCAAGCTCGAGGAGACGCAGTCGCTGGGCGCCGAGCAGGGCCGCCTGGCCCAGCTGCTCGGGGCTTTCTCGGCCAGCACCACCGACGCCAACCGTACCATCGAGGCGCTGCGCGAGGCCTTACCAGCCCAGCGCCTCGAGCCCGCGTACGAGGCCTTCTTCTCGTCGTCGCGCAAGTGGAGCGGGCTGGCGTTCGCCGGGGGAGACACGCGCGGCACGTACGTCCTCGGGGCGCCCGAGATGGTGGCGCCGGCGCTGCGCGCCGGCCCCGACTGGCGGGCGCAGTCCGACGCCTGGGCGGCGCGCGGCCTGCGGGTCGTGCTGTTCGCCGGACGCGCGGAGCCGGTCGCCTTCAGCGACGGCGACCGCCCGCCCGAGCTGCCCGCAGACATGCAGGCCCTCGGGCTCGTGTGCTTCAGCGACGAGCTGCGCCCCGGCGTCAAAAAGACCCTCGACGGGTTCACCGAGGCCGGCATCGAGGTCAAGATCATCAGCGGCGACAACCCGCGCACGGTGATGGCGCTGGCCACGCAGGCCGGTGTACACGCCGTGCGCCGGCCCGACGACGCCAGCGCCTACTGCGAAGCGGCCTTCGCCGCCGACGGCGAAAGCGGCGGCGCGGCCGCCGCGGCCGCCGCCGAGCCCCCGCCCGAGGTCGTGGCCGTCTCCGGCGCCGACCGCGAGGGCCTCACGCCCGACGAACTCGCCGACGTCGCCGAGCGCGCCACCATCTTCGGGCGCGTCACGCCTGAACAGAAGCAGGACCTCGTTGAGGGCCTGCGCAGCCGCGGCCGCTACGTGGCCATGATCGGCGACGGCGTCAACGACGTCATCGCCCTCAAGCAGGCCAACGTGGCCGTCGGCATGCAGGGCGGCAGCCAGGCGGCGCGCGGCGTTGCCGACCTCATCCTCCTCAACGACACCTTCGCGCCGCTGCCCTTCGCCTTCAAGGAGGGCCAGCGCATCATCAACGGCATGAACGACATCCTGCGGATCTTCATGGTGCGCATCGGCTACAAGGCGTCGATCATCGCCATCGTCATGGCCCTCGGGGGCTTCCCGTTCGCGCCGCGCCAGGCCTCGCTGGTCTCGTTCGTCGGCGCGGGCGTGCCCGCCGTGGTGTTCGCCGCCTTCGCCATCCCCGGGCCCACGCCCAAGCTCGGCTTGTTCAAGCTCCTGGCGCGCTTCTTCCTGCCGACCACGCTTCTCATGGCCCTGATAGGCACCGGCGTCTACCTGGCCTACGCGCTGCCGGCCAAGGCGACCTACCTGGCCGCGCACCCGGGCGCCGGCACCAAGGAGCTCATCGAGTTCGCCTACCCACAGGCGCAGACGGCGCTCACGCTGTTCTCGTGCTTCGCCGCCATCCTCCTCCTGCTGCTGGCGGTGCCGCCCGCGAAGTGGTTCGGCGGCGGCGCCGTGATCCGCGGCGACTGGCGCATCCCCGGCGTCGTCATCCTGCTGCTCGGCTGGATGGTGGCGGTGATCGCGATCCCACTGGGGCGCACGCTGTTCGAGCTCACGCAGCTGCCGTGGTGGCAGTACGTCGCGCTCTTCGCGACGGCCGTGGTGTGGGGCCTGCTCTGCCGCCTGGTGTGGCGCAGCAGGCTGCTCGACGGCTGGCTGGGCACGGCCGAAGACCCGGGCAACATCTGCGCCAGGGGCGTCGCGCCGAGGCCGGTCTGACCCGTGACGGCGCGGCCGGGCGCCATGTCGGCCGGGCGCCATGTCGCGCGGCGGTAAGATAAGAAACGGGCCTCTCACTATCTCACCGATTCGCACTACCCCGGCCGGCACGTCCTCAAGGCAGCACCACCGCGTCGGCTGTCAGCCGACACCGGCGGACGGGCACATGCCGGCCAGCGGGCAGTCGCCGCAGGCGGGCCGCCGGGCGTGGCAGATGCGGCGGCCGTGCCGCACGAAGTCCACGTGCGCGGCGTAGATCTGGGCCGCATCCTCCGGCCCGGCCAGCTCGGTGAGCAGCGGGTGCGCCTGCTCGGCCGTGACCTTCGCGTCGATGAGACCGAGCCGCCGCGCGACGCGGTGCACGTGCGTGTCGACCGGCATCACCGGACGTCCCAGCGAGAAGAGCAGGACGCAGGCGGCCGTCTTGGGGCCGACGCCGGGGAGGCCGGTGAGATAGGCCTGCGCGTCGGCGTCGCTCATGCCGTGAAGTACGCTGAGGTCCGGTTCGCCGGTACCCGCGCTGAGTGCCGCGAGGATGCTCTTGATGCGCGGCGCCTTGGTGTGCGCCAAGCCGCCGAGGGCGATGGCGGCCTCGATGTCGTCGGTCTTGGCGTCGCGAGCCGCGTTCCACACCGGGAAGCGCGCCTTGAGCGCCGCGAAGCTGCGCTCGGTGTTCACATCGGCGGTGTTTTGCGAGAGCACGGTGAACACGAGCTCGTCCACCGGCGGGTACCGCGGCGAGAGCACGGGGCGGCCGTAGAAGTCGTCAAGAAGGATGACGACGCGCGCGAGTCGATCATGTGGTGTCAGGCTGCTCACGGAGGTCACCCTATCATCGTGTCTCGCGCTTGGGCGACGCGCGGTGCGCGAGCGCGAGGTGGTAGCCTGACGCCCATGGCACGCCATCCATCCCAGAGGACGCGCCGGTGACCGGCTGGCGCTTCTGGATCGACCGGGGCGGCACGTTCACCGATGTGGTGGCGCGTCGCCCCGACGGTACTCTGGCCACGCGCAAGCTGCTCTCGGACGCCGCGGGGCGCTACGCGGACGCGGCCGTGCAGGGGGTGCGCGATCTCCTCGGTCTGGATGACGGGGAGGCGATCCCCGACAGGGTCATCGCCGAGGTGCGCATGGGCACCACGGTGGCCACCAACGCCCTGCTGGAGCGGCGCGGCGAGCCCACTCTCTTCGTGACCACGCGCGGCTTCGGCGATGCGCTGCGCATCGGCTACCAGGACCGCCCCGACATCTTCGCCCTGGACATCCGCCTGCCGGAGCCGGTGTACGGTCGCGTGCTCGAAGTGGACGAACGGGTCGACGCCGACGGCGCGGAGGTGGTCCCGCTAAACGAAGACCGAGCGCGGCGCGGGCTCGAAGAAGCCCGCCGCGCCGGCTACGAGGCCGTGGCCATCGCCCTGATGCACGGCTACCGCTACCCGGAGCACGAGCGGCGCGTGGCGCAGCTGGCGCGCGCCGCCGGCTTCACCCAGGTCTCCGTGTCGCACGAGATCAGCCCGCTGATGAAGCTCGTGAGCCGCGGCGAGACCACCGTGGTCGACGCCTACCTCTCCCCCATCCTCCGGCAGTACGTGGACGGCGTCGCGCGGCAGCTCGGGGGCGAGCGGGCCGCGGCGAGCGAGGCGGGCGCGCGGCCCGCCGTGCCTCTGCGCTTCATGCAGTCGCACGGCGGGCTTACGGACGCGCACCTGTTCCGCGGCAAGGACAGCATCCTCTCCGGGCCGGCGGGCGGCATCGTCGGGGCTGTGGAGACGAGCCGGCGGGCCGGCTTCGAACGGCTCGTGACCTTCGACATGGGCGGCACGTCGACCGACGTCGCCCACTACGCCGGTGAGTACGAGCGCAGCTACGAGAGCGTGGTCGGCGGCGTCCGGCTGCGGGCGCCGATGCTGCGCATCCACACGGTCGCCGCCGGCGGCGGTTCGGTGTGCGCCTTCGAGGGCGGGCGTTATCGGGTCGGCCCGCGCAGCGCCGGCGCTGACCCGGGCCCGGCGTGCTACGGCAAGGATGGCCCCCTTACGGTTACCGACTGCAACGTGGTGGTGGGCAAGCTGCGACCCTCGCTCTTCCCGCGCGTGTTCGGGGCGGACGGCGCCGGGAGCATCGAGGCGGAGGCGGCGCGCCGGGCGCTCGCGGCCGTGGCCGCGAGCCTGCGCGCCGCCGGCCTCGACCCGCCGGCGCCCGAGCAGCTCGCCGACGACTTCATCCGCGTGGCCTGCGACACCATGGCACGCGCGATCAAGCGGATCTCGACGCAGCGCGGCCACGACATCACGCGGTCGACGCTGTGCTGTTTCGGCGGCGCCGCCGGTCAGCACGCTTGCCTGGTCGCCGACGCCCTGGGCATGGACTCTGTGTTGCTCCACCCGCTGGCCGGCGTGCTCAGCGCCTACGGCATGGGGCTCGCCGACGTGCGCGCCCTGCGCGAGCGCACCGTGGAGGCGCCGCTCGAGGCCGCCGGAGGAACCGCGGCGTTCGGGGCGGCCGGCGGCCGCGGGGCGTACGAACTGACGGCCGCCCTGGCGGAGCTGGAGGCGGCGGCCGTCGCGGAGCTCGCGGGCCAGGGGTTCACGACGGCCCAGATCGTCGTCGAGCGCCGCGCGCACCTCATGTACCGGGGCACGGACGTCGCGCTGGCGGTGTCGTGGGGCGAGGCCGGTGTCATGGCCGCCGCGTTCACTGAACTGCACCGCGGCCGCTACGGCTTCCTGATGCCCGGCCGGCCCCTGGTGATCGACGCGCTTTCCGTCGAGGCCGTGGGGCCGGGCGCCGACGCCGGCCCGGCGGAGAATGACAACGGCCCGGCGGCGCTCACGGCCGCGCCCCAGCCGGCCGTGCCGGAGGCGCCGGCCCCTCGCGAGCGCGTACCGATGTACACGTCCGGCTCGTGGCACGACACGCCCGTGTACGAGCGCGCCGCGCTGCGGCGCGGCGCGCGTCTGGCCGGGCCGGCTATCGTCTGCGAGCCCACGAGCACGACCGTGATCGAACCGGGCTGGCAGGCCGAGGTGCTGGCCGCCGGCCAGCTGCTCCTGCGGCGCAGCCGGCCGGCGGCGCCTCCCTCGGCCGACCCGGGTGAGCGCTCGCCGCTGCTCCTCGAGGTGTTCAACAACCTGTTCATGTCCAGCGCCGAGCAGATGGGCGCGACCCTGGTCAACACCACCTGCTCCGTGAACATCAAGGAGAGGCTGGACTTCAGCTGCGCCGTGTTCGACGGGCGCGGGGACCTCGTGGCCAACGCCCCGCACCTGCCCGTGCATCTGGGCTCGATGGGCGCCTCGGTGAAGGCCGTCCTCGCGCGTCACCGCGGCGCGCTCCGCCCCGGCGACGCCTACCTCCTCAACTCGCCCTACGCCGGAGGCACCCATTTGCCGGACCTCACGGTGGTGACGCCGGTGTTCGCCGGGGCGGGCACCGGCGGCGGCTCGGCCGGCGGCGGCGGCACCGCCGCGTCCCCGCCCCTGTTCTTCGTCGCCTCCCGCGCGCACCACGCCGACGTGGGCGGCATCACGCCCGGCTCGATGCCGCCCGGCAGCCGCCGTATCGAGGAGGAGGGCGTGCTGATCGAGGACTTCCGGCTCGTGGAGGGCGGCGAGCTGCGCGAAGCGCAGGCGGCCGCCCTGCTCTCCGCCGGCCCCCACCCCGTCCGCGACCTCGCGCAGAACCTCGCCGACCTGCGCGCGCAAGTGGCGGCCAACGCGCGTGGCGCGGCCGAGCTGGCGCGCATGGTCGCCGACTTCGGCCTGCCGGTCGTCGCGGCCTACATGCAGTACGTCCAGGACAACGCCGAGGAGGCGGTGCGGCGGGTCATCGACCGCCTCGGCGACGGCGCGTTTCGCCAGGAGATGGACGACGGCAGCGTCATCGCCGTCCGCGTGACCGTCGACCGTGGGGCGCGCGGCGCCACGGTCGACTTCACAGGCACGTCGCCGCAGCGGCCCGACAACTTCAACGCGCCGGCCGCCGTCTGCACGGCGGCCGTGCTCTACGTGTTTCGCACGTTGGTGGACGCCGACATCCCCCTGAACGCCGGCTGCCTCAAGCCACTGCGCATCGTGGTGCCCCCGGGCTCCATGCTCGACCCCGTCTTCCCCGCCGCGGTCGCCGCCGGCAACGTGGAGACGTCACAGGCCATCACCTCCGCGCTGTTCGGCGCGCTCGGTGTCGTGGCGGCGTCGCAGGGGACGATGAACAACCTGACGTTCGGCGACGAGCGTTATCAGTACTACGAGACGATCTGCGGAGGCGCCGGAGCCGGCCCCACCTGGGACGGCTGCAGCGCCGTGCACACGCACATGACCAACTCGCGGCTCACAGACCCGGAGGTGCTGGAGTGGCGGTACCCAGTGCGCGTAGACGAGTTCGCCGTGCGGCGCGGCAGCGGCGGCGCGGGCGCGCAGCGCGGCGGGGACGGCGTCGTTCGCCGTCTGCGCTTTGTGGAGCCGCTCACGGCGGCGATCGTCTCGAGCAGCCGCCGGGTGGCGCCCTACGGGCTCGCCGGCGGCCTCCCCGGCGCGCCGGGCCGCAACGCCATAGAGCGCGCCGACGGCACGGTGGAGGAGCTGCCCGGCGTAGCACAGGCAGCGATGAAGCCCGGCGACGTCCTCATCGTGGAGACGCCGGGCGGCGGCGGCTACGGCGCGCCGCCCGCCGCATAACTCAGCTCACACGTTCTTCGCGCGGCGGCGCAGTTCCCTCTTCTTGCGACGGCGGAGCAGCGCGCTCAGCACGAAGCCGATCAGGAAACCCACCACGAGCACCAGCACCAGCATGAGCCAGGCCGGCAGCGAGAACCACCAGAAGAAGAAGTGGACACGCCAGGATTCCGAGCTGTTCTGCAGGATCAGGATGATCAGCAGCACCGCGATGACGCCGGCGGCGATGAGTTTGCCCATGCCCTGAGACTGAGCTTTGCCCTGCCCTCTGACAGCCTGCGGCTGCGGCTGCTGCGTGGTACTCATGCGTAACCCCCTGTCGGCCAACGGCTGAAGCTTCGCCAGTGACCAGTCTACCCCTGCCGGCGAGACTCTGTGCCATCGGCATCGTGGACCTGCGCTTCGTCGATCGAATGCCTCGCGGCCACCCGCCGGGCGCCCATCGCTCGCCTTGCGCAGCAAGGCGCCTCTGCCGTCTGGCCCCGCCGGCATTCTGCCACGTCTCGCGCCATCGCCGGCGCAACAGCGCGCGGCCCTTGACGAAACCTCTCGCGCGCGCCGCGCCCGTGTGGACGCGAACACAATCGAACAGCTATAATCACATGGTTCCCAAGTGGGACGTCGGGTCTGCTGTCACCCACTGATTCTGGGCCTGCCGCGATTCTGTAGAAGGAGTACGTATGTCGGGCACACCCCCCAAGTCCACCGGCGCTGCCCTCGTGCTGGGCGGAGGCGTCGCTGGCATCCAGTGTTCCCTCGATCTGGCCGAAGGCGGGTACAAGGTCTATCTGGTCGAAAAAGCGCCGGCCCTCGGTGGTCACATGGCGCAGCTCGACAAGACCTTCCCCACCAACGACTGCTCGATGTGTACGCTGGCGCCGAAGCTGGTCGAGGCCGGCAGGCACCTCAACATCGACATCATCACCAACTCAGAGCTCACCGGTCTGGAGGGCCAGCCCGGCGACTTCAAGGCCAAGGTGTACCACCACGCGCGCTTCGTGGACCCCGACCTCTGCACGAGCTGCGGCGAGTGCGCGCCCGTGTGCCCCGTCAAGGTGCCCGACCAGTACAACGAGGGCCTCGGCGAGCGCAAGGCCATCTACAAGCTGTATCCGCAGGCCATCCCCAACACCTACGCGGTCACCAAGAAGGGCCACAGCCCGTGCAAGCGCGCCTGCGCAGTGCACACAAGCGCACAAGGCTATGTGGCCCTCATCGCCGACGGCCGCTTCGCCGAGGCGTTCACGGTGGCCAGCGAGCCCAACCCCTTCGCCGCCGTCTGCGGTCGCGTCTGCACGCACAACTGCGAGACCGACTGCACGCGCGGCGAGGTCGAAGAGCCCATCGCCATCGCCGGCCTCAAGCGCTTCGTCACCGACTACGCCGTTGACAACGTGCCGCTGCCCGAGAAGGCCGCCGTCACGTTCAAGGAGAAGGTCGCGATCGTCGGCGCGGGCCCCAGCGGTCTTACCGCCGCCCGCGACCTCGCGCTGCTCGGCTACCAGACCACCGTCTTCGAGAGCAAGCCTGAGCCCGGCGGCATGCTGCGCTTCGGCATCCCCGAGTACCGCCTGCCCAAGGCCGCCCTGCAGCAGGACATCGACCGCGTGCTCGCGCTCGGCGTCGACCTGCAGTGCAACAAGGCCGCCGGCACAGACTTCACCGTCGACGACCTTCTGAAGAAGAGCGGTGGCTACCAGGCCGTGTACCTCGCCGTCGGCCTTCAAGGCGGCCGCACCCTGCCGATCCCCGGCGCCGACGCCAAGGGCGTCCTCGACGCCGTGAGCCTGCTCAAGGCCGCCTCGCTCGGCGAGAAGGTCGATATGGGCAAGAACGTGGTCGTCATCGGCGGCGGCGACGTGGCCTTCGACGCCGGCCGCACGGCCCTGCGCCTGGGCGCCGAGAAGGTCACCATCAATTGCATCGAGGACGACCAGAGCGTACCGGCCTCCGACGACGAGCTTACCGAGGGCCTCGACGAGAGCATCGCCTTCAACTGCTCGTGCATGCCGTCGCAGATCGTCGCCGATGCCTCCGGCCGCGCCTGCAAGGTCGAGTTCCTCGCCTGCTCGCTGGGCGACCCCGACGCGCGCGGCTGGCGCCCGCCGCTGGCCATCGCCGGCTCGGAGCACGAACTCGACTGCGACACCGTCATCTTCGCCATCGGCCAGAGCATGGTCGACGACTTCCTCGAGGGCGCCAAGGGCATCACCGTCGAGAAGGGCCAGATCCTCACCGACAAGGCCACGCTAGGCACCGGCAAGAAGGGCGTGTTCGCCGGCGGCGACGCCGCGGCCAGCGCCCCGTGGACGGCCATCGAGGCCGTCGCCGCCGGGAGCCGCGCGGCGCGCAGCATCCACAACTTCCTGCGCGGCGAGGACCTCCTGCCGGTGTCCGACGACTCGATGGACGAGGCCAAGCCCGACGACGACGTGCTCGCCAAGACCGCCGTCATGGCGCGTCTGCAGATGCCGCACCTTCCGGGCGCGGCGCGCAAGGTCACCTGGGACGAGGTCAACACGGGCTTCACCGAGGAGCAGGCCGTGGCCGAGGCCAAGCGCTGCCTCGACTGCGCCATCTGCTCCGAGTGTATGGAGTGCGTGCGCGCCTGCGGGCCCGGCGCCCTGTTGCACGGCGAGCGCGACAAAGAGATGGACCTCGACGTGGGCGCCGTGGTACTGGCCACGGGCTTCGACCTGTACGACCCCGGCGCCAAGAGCGAGTACGGCTACAAGCGCTACCCCAACGTGCTGTCGGCGCTCGAGTACGAACGTATGCTGAGCGCCTCCGGGCCCACCACCGGCGACGTCAAGCGCCCGTCCGACGGGGCGCACCCCAGCAAGGTCGCCTTCATCCAGTGCGTAGGCTCGCGCGACCAGGAGCACGAGTACTGCTCCAGCGTCTGCTGCACGTTCGCCAACAAGCAGGCGATGCTCACCATCGACCACGTGCCCGGCTGCGAGCCCGAGATCTTCCTCATGGACATGCGCGCCCAGGGCAAGGGCTTCGACGCCTTCTATCAGCGCGCCCTGGACAAGGGCGTGAAGTTCATCCGCTCGCGGCCCAGCTACATCAAAGAAGACCCGCCGTCCGACGACCTGCTGATCAGCTGGGAGGACGAGGCCGGCAAGCTGCACGAGAGCCGCTACGACATGGTGGTGCTCTCGGCCGGCCTGGAGCCTGCGCGCAAGGCGCAGGAGGCGGCCGGCCACCTCGG
>JAPLCL010000110.1 GCA_026392265.1 Actinomycetota bacterium | reverse complement strand
GCGGCTGGTCCGGGTCGAGGCCCTTGGCGGCGGCCAGCCGGCCGGCGACCCGGTGGATACGCACGAGCTCCGCCATCGGATCGAGCTCGCCGGCCACCACGGTGGCGCCGGTGCGGGCCACCTGTGCGAGCAGCTCCGCCTCGATATCGCCGAGCGTCCACACCACGCTGTGCGGCTCGGCCACACTGATGGGGCCGTGCCGGTACTCCATGGCCGGGTAGGCCTCGGTCCAGGCTTGGCAGGCCTCGCGCAGCTTCAGCGCCGCCTCATTGGCCAGGCCGACGGTCCAGCCGCGGCCGAGAAACACGAAGTGCTCGAAGGCGACGGGGTCGAACGGCAGCGGCTCGGCCAGCGCCCGTTCGGCGTCGGCGATCGCGAGCCCCAGGTCCTCGCCGAAGGCGGCGCGGAACAGGGCCAGCGTCGTGGTCGCGAAGCGCGTCTGCACGACCGACTGCTCGTCGGCCGAGTCGAGGAGGATGGTGCGTTCGGCGGCGCGCACGACCGGTGAATCGGGCACCGCCGAGATGGCGATGGTGGGCGTGCCCGGCCGTGCGGCGCGCAGGGCACGTACGATCTCGGTGGTCGTGCCCGAGCGGGAGATGACGACCACGGCGTCGTAGCGCCGGCCCGGCGGCATCTCGGTGGGCGTGAAGGCGTCGGTCTCGCCGAGGCCGGCGGACTCGCGCAGCGCCGCCACCGACTGGGCCATGAACCAGGAGGTGCCGCAGCCCACTACGGCGATCCGTGCGCCGGCGGGCGGCAGCGCCTCGCGGGCTTCCGCGGCCATGGCGGCCGCGGCGCGCCACATCTGCGGCTGCGAGGCGATCTCTTGTTCAAGTGCGCTCATTTGTCGGCATATTACGTCAGATGTGTGCAGATTGCAACGTCACTTGTGCTTGACGATGTATGGTCTTGCGCTGAGTGAAGCTGACACGCTACGTGCTGGACCCGGTCTACGCCGGGAATGCCGCGCGTCTCATCCCGGGCCTGGGGTGCGGCCCGGGTTTGGCCGTGGCGCGAGGGTGCAACCTACGATGAGATGGCCACGCACGACGAGACCCAGGAGAGGTATGCGTTCTCGACGCGCGACCCCGGCCCGCGCGACCCCGGCCCTCGCGACCCGGTGGCCGGCGACCGCATCCTCTTTCTCGGCCACGCCACCACGCTGATCGAGCTCGACGGCACGAGGCTGGTCACCGACCCGGTGCTGCGCCGTCAGGTCGGTCCCCTCTACCGGCGGATCCCGCCGCCGCTCACGCGACCTCTGGCCGATCCCGCCGCGATCCTCCTCTCGCACCTGCACCTCGACCACTACGATCCGGCGTCGCTGCGCATGTTCCGCCGCGACACCCCCCTCTTGGCTCCTGTGGGCGCGCGCCGCGCACTGCAGAGGCGCGGCTTTCGCGATATCCACGAGATGGCGCCGGGCGACCGGCTGCAGGTGGGTTCACTGGAGATCGTCGCGACGGTTGCGCGGCATCGCGGTACGCGGCACCCGCTGGCTGCGCGCACGCCCAGTCTCGGGTTCGTCGTCAGCGGCAGTCGCAGCATCTACTTCGCCGGCGACACCGGCCTCTTCGAGGGCATGGCCGGCCTTTGGGACGATCTCGACGTCGCGCTGTTGCCCATCGCCGGTCTGGGGCCGTGGATGCCGGAGTTCAAGCACCTCAGCCCCCGGCATGCGGTGCGGGCGGCAGAGTTGCTGCAGCCCAAGCT
>JAPLCL010000094.1 GCA_026392265.1 Actinomycetota bacterium | reverse complement strand
GAGCCGGCCGGCTCCGAGGATGGCGAGCATCCCCGCCACGCTGAGGAGCAGCGAAACGAGGCGCCAGCGCGTGAGCGGGCGCCGCATCACCACCACTTCCAGGATCGTCCCCCACGCCGGCATCGCGTAGAAGAGGATCAGTGCGCGAGCTACGTCCGTGAGCAGCAGGCTCTCGAGATAGAGCGCGACCGCGGCGCCGATCAGCAGCCCGCTGCGAAACTGCGCGACTCCGGTGGACTTCCCGCGCAGCAAGCGCACCCGCGCGAACGGCGTCAGGATGGCGAGCGGCGCGACGAACTGTGCCAGGGTGGCCCACCCGGGGTTCAGGCCGTGGTGTTCGAACGCTCTCAGGGGGATCCAGAACAATCCCCAGGCGGCTGAGGCCACGACGACGACGATCTCAGGATAGGTACGCCTCTCTTCCATGGTGGAGCCTCGAACAAGTCGGGGGACATGCAGCAGCCGGACGAGCTTTCGGCGGTCTTGCGGCCACACTACCCAACCTGGGGAGCCGTGAATCCGGGCTGCCGACGGGAGGTGAGACGGCGGGCTACAGCTCACCACCGGTCGCCTACCCGGCCGCTACGACCGCCGGTCGGGTCCACGAGTGTGGCGCGGTACTCGACCTTAGTCGCGCAGCGGAGCTCAGCCGACCTCGTCGCATCCCGCCTCGACAGCCGTGGACAGAGCCTCGTCGGTCATCCCCCAGTACCTGCGGGTCAGCCACAGCGCCACGTTGACGAGGACGATCAGCACCGGCACCTCGACGAGAGGGCCGATGACGGTGGCGAACGCTTCGCCCGAGTTGAGCTCGAACGTGGCGGCCGCCACGGCGATTGCAGGCTCGAAGTTGTTGCTCGCCGCCGTGAAGGAAAGAGTCGCTGACTTGGAGTAGTCGGCGCCGTCGCGCACTCGTGGACGCAGACCTTGACAATCCACTGCGCAGGGTGTACATCGTTCGCCTACGAGGGTTCTGATAAGCGATTCCTGATGCACGGGAAGCTGTGATCCGCCGGTGGCTCATGTCGGCCACCACTACCCGGCGGGGAGCCACTGGTGAGACCGGCCCGAAGGCCGGTCTTTGCGTTTCTTGAGGCCGATTGATGGGGCCGGCGGGGGGTGCCTATGGCGCAACCGACAGAGAGGCGTTTGCCGCCAGAGCGGGGAGCGTCCCACACGCACCTCTCGAAAGGATTCGTGCCATGAAGAAGTCACTGATCGTGTTTATCCTGGTCGCCGCTTTGCTGGCCGTGCTGGCAGCACCGGCACTGGCCGTGGGGTCGGATGCGAATTGGCGTCCCGCGTTGCAGACAGCCTACGTCTTCACCTACAACGGCGGCTCCTGGTTCGAGTCCACCAACGTCGCCGACCCGAACGCGTTCGTCATACATTGGGCCGCTACTGACGAAGATGACAACTGGATCGTGGGGAGCGCCGCTCATATCCCCGCCAACTACGACGTCGTCATGCAGCTGAGCTGGAAGGAAATCGGCTACTGGGCAGTCGCGGCGTTCTCGGATGCTGTCCTTATCGACCTGAGCATCCCCGACGCTGGCGTCCAGCTTTCCAAGAGGCAGTGCATGGCCTTCTGGACCGGCCCGATCCTGTGGGACAAGTACTGGGAGGTCGCCACGGGGCTTGTGCTCGTGCCCTACGACCCGCGCCTGAAACTCAAGACCTACGCCAACAGATTCTTGGTGCCGCTGACCGGCACGAAAGGCATAGCCACCAACCTCACCGCCGACAAGAAGCTCCGTCCGGGAACCTACACCGTCTACTACACGGAGACTTGGGTACTTCCAGTCCTCGTCCTGAGCCTTCAAGACCCCCCGCAGGATA
>JAPLCL010000328.1 GCA_026392265.1 Actinomycetota bacterium | reverse complement strand
GTGAGGAACGGCAGCCCCAGCAGCGTGGCGTGGTAGATGAGCTTCTCGAGGGCGCCCAGCGACGGCAACCGCCCGAGTACGCCGCTCGCCTTGCGGCGTCGCAGCAGCGCCTCCTCGATGAGGTAGATGATGCCCGCGCCGCCGGCCACGTACAGGCAGCCGATGGCGGTGAGCATCACGATCACATGCAGGATGACGATGTCGCTCCTGAGCGCCGGCACGAGTTGCACCGGCGGCCGGTAATCGACCCAGGCCACGGTCAGCAGAATGAGGACCACGGGAAGCACATACAGCCCGATGGCGCGAATCCTGGTGAACGACTCCAGCACATGCCATACGAGGACGATGGACCAGGCGACCATGACCAGCGACTCATAGGCGCCCACGAACGGCACGTGACCGGCGCTGAAGCCGCGGAAGATGATGGCCAGGGTCTGGAAGACCAGGCCCGCCGCGGCCACGACCAAACCGGCCCGGGTGAGCGTCGGGCTCTTGGTGAGGAACTGGACGACGAAGACGGCGAACGCCCCTGCGTAGACCAGGTAGGCGATCCAGAGGAAGATGACTGAGGCGTGCTCCATACCGAACAGTATGCGCCTCGCCTAACGCCGGTGGCGCCGGCGGCTCACTTGCCGCCGGCCTCGCCGGCCCCGGCCTGGCGCCGCTGGACTTCCTGCTCGAGAAGCTCGACGTCGCGCTTGAGGGTGTTCACCCGGCGCGCGCTGATGAAGTAGTAGAGCACGAGCACTGCCAAGATCACCGCATAGGCCGCGGCGACGAACTTGGCGCCTTCTTCGATGCTCATGACGTCAGCCTCCGATCGTGTTCTTGAGGTCGGCCACGCGGTCCTTGAGGTCCTCGACGGTGAGGTCCCGGCGGATGAGCGCGACCAGCAGCAGGGTCATACCGAGCATACTGATGAGGAAGCTGATCAGCATGCTGCCTTCCATGCCCGAGCCGCCGGCGGTGATGACCACGGGATGCAGGCCTTCGGGCAGGAAGCGCGTGGCGAAGAACGTCATGGGGACGTCGATGAAAGCGATGATCGCGAACACCGCTGCGTAGGTAGCGCGGCGCTGCTCCTCCTCGACCACCGAACGCAGCACGAGATAGGCGATGTAGAGAAAGCAGACCAGAAGGAACGTGGTGAGGCGCGGCTCCCAGGCCCACCACACGCCCCACGCCGCTTTGCCCCAGATCATGCCCGTGATCATCACGAGCAGACTGAAGAGCAGGCCGAGGCGCACGCAGACCAAGCCGAGGCGGTCCCACTTCAGGTTCTGAGTGCGCAGGTAGGCGATGGCCGCCACAAAGGCTATACCGAAGGCCACGAGCGCCGTCTCGGCGATGGGCGCGTGGTAGTAGAAGATCTTCTGGCTGAAGCCCATCGACGAGACGTCGATGGGCGCGTACATGAAGGCCAGGAGCAGCCCTGCGATGAGGCAGATCCCGGCCCCCACAAAGAGCACCGGGGCGCTGATGAGCTGCTTCACGATCACTCTCCTATGGCGAAGTCGTAGGTCCCGTATGCCGCCACGATGAAGATGGCGTCGAAGCCTAGCAGGAACAGGACGCGGGCGAGCAGCCCGCCGAACCCAGCGCCCTCCGCGAAGATCAGCGTGGTGGCCCCCGTCGCGGCGATGAGCACCGGCACGATCAGCGGCAGAAAGATGATCGGCAGCAGCAGGTCGCGCGAGCGCGTGTTCATCGAGATCGTCGCGAGGAGCGTTCCCAAGGCACAGATGCCCACGTCGGCAAGCAGCAAAACGACGAGGAAGGGGAGCAGGTCGCTGAGGTAGCTCCGCTCCACGAAGAACAGCGTGAACACGGGCACGGCCACGACCTGGATGATCAGCAGGAAGATGAGGTTGCCCGCGGTCTTGGCGAAGAAGATGGTGACGCGGTCCACCGGGCAGAGCAGAAGACCGTC
>JAPLCL010000024.1 GCA_026392265.1 Actinomycetota bacterium | reverse complement strand
GATGAGCCTCGTGCCGCGCACGTTCCCGCCATTTCCGCAGCGCGAGGATCTGGAGCTCATCGCGCTGCTGGAGCCCGCCCGTGAGGTCGGCGGCGACTTCTACGACTTCTTCCTCCTCGACGACGATCATCTGTGCCTGGCGATCGCCGACGTGTCGGGCAAGGGCGTCCCGGCGGCCATCTGCTTGCCGTCGCCGGTGCCCTCAAGCAAGATAGGCGCGTGTACGGGCGCCGGCCGCCCGGCACACGGAAAGGGGAGCGTATGGATGTGCAAGTCATAGGTGAGGTGACGGTGGTCACGCTCCCGGCGAGGGTCGACACGACCAGCGCCCGGGACGTCGAGGCCGATCTCAACGAGCTGCTCGACGCCGGGGCGCGCAACCTTGTCGCCGACTTCGGCGCCAACGAGTACGTCTCGAGCGCCGGCCTGCGCGTGTTTCTGGCCGTCCTCAAGTTCCTCGAGAAGAACGACGGGCGCATCGTGCTCTGCGCCATGCAGCCGTTCGTCACCGACGTCTTCCAGATCTCGGGGTTTTCCGAGCTGTTCGCGATCGCCGGCACGCGCGAGGAGGCGCTCGCCCTGTTCGCCTAGCAGGTGCCGCCCGCCCGCCGAAAGCCGAGCATCGTGATGTCGTCGTATTGCTCGGCGCCGGCCGTGAACTGCTCGACCGCCGAACGTACGGCCGCCATCATGGCTGCGGCGCCGTCCTGCGGCCCGGCGCCACTCAGGGCGGCCTTCAGGCGCTCCTCGCCGAACATGCCGCCCTTGGCGTCCATCGCCTCCGTCACGCCATCCGTGTAGAGCAGCAGGCCGTCGCCGCACGCGAGCTGCGCCGTTTCCACGCCGAAGGCGATCTTCGACGACGCTCCGAGCCCGGCGCCGGCGGTCTGCGGCAGGGGTTCTACGCCGCCGCCGGCGCGCACGATGTACGGCGGCGGGTGCCCGCCGCTCGAGTAAGCCAGCGCGCCCGTCCTCACGTCGTAGACCGCGAAGAAGAGCGTGACGAACATCGCCGCGTCGTTGTCGCGGCACAGCGGCGCGTTCACCCGCGCCAGCACCTCGTCCGGCAGAGACGTACGATGACCCACGGCGCGCAGGAGGGTGATCGTCACGGCCATGAACAGCGAGGCCGGCACGCCCTTGCCCGACACGTCGCCGATCGCCAGGCAGAGGTGGTCGTCATCCAGAAGGAAGAAGTCGTAGAGGTCGCCGCCGACCTCGCGGGCCGACTCGAGCGAGGCGTGCAGGTCGAACTCCTTGCGCTCGGGAAACGGCGGGAAGATGGCCGGCACGATGCCGAGCTGGATGTCGCGGGCGACCTTGAGCTCGCCCTCCATGCGCTCCTTCTGCATCCTTGTGACCCGCTCGTGCTCTTCGTTGCGGACGATGAGCATGAACACGCCCATGCCGATGGCGTTCACGACGATCATGGGCACGATCACCTCGCCGACGAGCTCGAGCGCCTGGTCGTAGGGTCGCGCCAGCAGCAGCGTCAGGCCCATGTGCAGCGACTCGGTGAACAAGGCCAGGAGCATCGCTGCCCAGACGGGAGCCAGGCGGCCTTTGAAGAGGAGGTACACCACGCCGCCGGAGAAGCCCGCCGCCACCGTCGCCAGAGCGCAGGGGACTGCGGTGAAGCCGCCCATGGTGAGCCGCTGCGCGGCGCCGATGAGGCCGGCGCCGACGCCGACGATGGGGCCGCCCAGCAGACCGCCGAGCGCCGGCCCCAGGTCGCGCGTGTTGGCGATGCCGCCGAGGATCTCCACGCCCGCCAGGGTCCCCCAGATCGAGAAGGCCCCGAAGATGAGGATGAGGAGCACGCGGCCCTGCCGGCTGAGGCGCCGCTCGAGCACCTGGCGATACAGGCGCGTGCGCGTGAACAGATAGGCCACCATGATGATCACGGCCATGCTCTTGGTGAGCTCGACGAACAGGTCGATGAACAGCTGCATGGGGCGCTCCCGCGGCCTGTCTACCCGGCGTGCGGGTCGTTGGCGCGGATGTAGTCGAGCAACGAGCCCGTGAACTCGGCCTCGACCTTGATCCCGTCGTAGTCGACCACCACTCCGTTGTAGTACTGGAGCACGAGCCAGTCGCCGGACGGGCCGCCCGGGAGCAGCCCGGTGAACACGAAGCCCGCGTCCTCCAGCGCCGTGGTCACGACGTCCGTACCGGGGGAGCCCAGGTTCAGAAACACGTCCATGACCTTGACGTCCTCGCGCCGCAGCCGGTACATCTCGTCGTGCAGGCGGCGCTCCAGGTCGCGCCCGTACACGGGTATGTGGATGGTGGCCACCGCGCGGCTCGTGTTGACGGTCGCGTGCAGCACGGAGGCCGAGGGGATGCCGGTCGCGACCACGGTCTCGCCGGCGTCCGCGAACGTGGCCGGCGCGCCCAGCGACTCGTAGATCCGCGCGATCATGTCGCGATGACGTGCTGGGGCGTGGACCAGTATCGGCGCCGGCGGCTTGAGGTACTTGAAGGCGACGATCACGGAGCGGCGCGCGCCGGTCTCCTCGGCGATGCCCTTGAACGCCATCGTCGCCGGCGAATAGGCGAGCAGGAAACCGCAATCGCCGAAGCCGAGACGATGACTGAACTGCTGCGTGAACGTGTGCACGGTGACTTCTTCGATGTACATGCCGGCGAGCCCGCGGGCGAGCGCCTCCTTTGAAAGGTACTCGCCGAGTCGCCGGGCAATCGACTGACCGCGGAACCTGGCCTTCGTGGCGACGATCGCCAGATCGGCGATCTCGCGGGTCTCCTCCGGGAAGACGAGGGCCGCGTGCCCGGCGACTTCACCCTCGCTGGTGGTGGCGACGGCCGAGATCATGTCGCCGCTCTGGTTCAGGGCGACGACGCGGTCGGGGTAGTACATGTGCTCGTTCACGTAGGTGTAGCGGTAGGCGTCGTAGATGCAGCGGCACACCTCGATGGCCTGCGTGGGCCGTAGCGGGCCGAACTCGAGCTCCACGCGCTCGGCCCTCGGCACCGGCTCCGGCTCTCCGAGTGGCGCCTCCGCGGCCGGCGGCGCGCCCGTGACCGATTCGCTCTCGAGATACCTGACGAACACCGTCTCCTTGCCGTGGCTGCCCAGGTTGTGGAACTCGACTCGGTCGGCGATCTGCTGCATGAGGAAGCTGCCGAGGCCGGCGCCGGTCTGCTGGGCGAGCTCCGCGCCGGGGTCATACTCGGGGGTCAGCGACGGATCGTAGGGCAGGCCGTCGTCGTGGATGGTGATCTGCATGCCCGCGGGTACGCGCTCGCACAGGACGTCGAAGCTGGCGTGCTCGTCGTCGGCGAAAGCGCCGTGGACCACGTTGGTGACGGCCTCTTCCATGAGCAGGTCGAGGCGCGTCTGGTCCCGTGGCGGGAAGCCGGCAGCGGACGCGTACTCACGGACGAAGCCCTGGATCATCGGCAAGTACGTGAGGTCGCTGGGCGCGGTGAGCGTGCAGCGTCGGGGGTCGAAGGAAGAGCTCGGCTCCGTCATGTCGCTCCCTCGTAGACGTCTGTTCGCCCGCGGCGCAGCCGCACCGCGGCGGCCCGGGAGTAGTATCGGCCGCCGCGGCCTCTGTCTGGAGCGCTTCGACCGCGGCCGCCTCGCGCGCCACGGCCACGTTGCCTTTCGCGGGCGCGCCGCGTACCCTCTAGCCTGCCCCGGCCGGCGCCCGCCGGCCGCGCCCTTCGATCTTGAGGAGCCATGCCCGACGCCCCTTCCGCGCCGCCCGCGAGGACGACGCTCAAACGCGCGCTGCCCGGTATCCTCCTCATCGCGCTCGTGTCGCTGGCGCCGCTGTGGTGCGTCCTCGCGCAGGACTGGAGCGTGCTGGCCGTCGTCTTCGTCTACGTGGCCGACGGGGTCGCCGACGGCCTGACCTTCTGGCTGCGGGCGCGCCGTGCGCAGGGTGCCGTCGCCGACGAGGATGCCAAGGACCGCGTCCTCGTCAGCGAGTTCGTGCGCACCTACTTCGTGGTAGTGGCGGCCATGGCCATCGTGCTGTACATGGTCTTCAGCGGCCGCCTGCTCAAGCCTGGCGGCGACGTGCCCGAGGGCGTGCTCCAGCCGTTCGCCACCTGGCAGTTCTGGGCGGTGGTCGCGGGCTTTGTCGCGGTCCGCTGGTTCTGCTACTGGTGGGATTGGGTGCGTGGCGGGGAGGCGGCGTTCATCCCGCCGGCCGGTGTCGTGGCCGCGCCGCTGCGCCGCCTCTTCGTGCTGCAGTTCGGGGTGCTCGTCGGCGGACTCGTCGTCTTCTGGCCCCTGCAGTCGTCCGGCGCCGCCTTGGTCGCCCTGGTCCTTCTCGTCGCGGCGGCCGAAGTGGGGCTGGCCGTGCTCGAGCGCCTGCGCACGGCGCGCATCCGTGCCGCTGTGGAGGCAGGTATGAGCGTGACGCTCGGACGCGGCGTCACGACCACGGACGCCCAGGAGCGGCCGCCCAAGAGCCGGCCGCGCGGCGGGCGCCGCCGCGGGCAGCGCCGCTGACACGGCCGGCCTTGCCTCGGTTCTCCGTCGCGGTCTACCATTGGCCATCACGCGGGCGGATCGTTCGCCCGCGCGTCGTGCCTGCAGCAGCCAAGGGGGGTGCCGATCTTGAGCGCGAAAGAGCGCGAAACGGCCAACGTGGGCGCCGGCCTGTGGAAAGGCGTCGGCATGTGGGCCTGGATGCTGTTCCGCATCAGCGGGCTGGTGCTGGTCTTCTATCTGTTCGTCCACGTCTGGGTGATCTCCCAGGGGCGCCTCGGCGGCGCCGAGTCGCTGAACAGCTTCTTCAAGTTCTTCGACAAGCCGCTGCTCGTCTTTCTCGACCTCATGCTCGTGTCCGCGGTGCTGTACCACGCCCTGAACGGCGTGCGCATCGTGCTCATGGACCTGGGGATAGGCATCAAGCACCACAAGGCCGTGTTCTGGGTGTGCATGCTCGTGGCGGCGCTGGCGCTCTGCGCGTTCGCTCTCAAAGCCTCCAGCTTCATCCTGGGATAGGGGGCGGACATGGCATTCGGCAGCGAGACGCTGGACCGCAGCCGCGGCGGCATGTGGCCCTGGCTGGGCCAGCGCGTCACCGCGGTGCTCGTCATCGTCACCATCACGGTGCACCTCGTGCTCACGCACTACATCGCCATCGGCGAGCTCTCCTTTGACAATATCGGCGCCCGGCTCGCCGGCGGCGCGGTGCTCGTCAACGACGTCGTGCT
>JAPLCL010000235.1 GCA_026392265.1 Actinomycetota bacterium | reverse complement strand
CGACGCGCTTTCGCTTATCGTGCCGCGCGAGCGTGCCCACCTGCGCGGCAAGGCGCTGGTCACCAAGCTCCGCCAGAAGATCCCGCGGCAGATGTTCGAGGTCGCCGTGCAGGCGGCCATCGGCAGCCGCGTGGTGGCCCGCGAGACGGTCAAGGCGATGCGCAAGGACGTCATCGCCAAGTGCTACGGCGGCGACATCAGCCGCAAGCGTAAGCTGCTCGAGAAGCAGAAGAAGGGCAAGAAGCGCATGAAGCAGATCGGCACCATCGAGGTGCCGCAGGAGGCCTTCCTCGCCGTGCTCGAGCTCGACCCGGACGACAAGGACCGCTGATGGTCGCGGGCGCCGTCAAGCCCGTCACGCCCCGCCTCGTCGCTCCCGCCACGACTTTCCGCGTCTCGTTCCTCGGGGCTCTGGAGGAGTACCACGCCGAAGGCCGTCACCTTGAGCTGCCGGCCGACCGGCTTGCAGACCCCGACGAGTTCGCCCGCTACGTCGCGGCGCTGCGCGCGGACGTGGATCACCCCGGCGAACCGAGCCGCTACGTCGCGGATCTCGCTGGCGTCCCGCCCGAGACATGGCCGGATGGATACGTCCCGCAAAGCACCTACTGGTGGGTCGCCGGCGAGGAGTACCTCGGCCGCGTCGCTCTCCGACATAGGCTGACGCCGCACCTGCTGTTCGAGGGTGGTCACATCGGCTTCGAGGTGCGGCCGAGCGCCCGGCGGCGAGGTCATGCCGCGGCCATGCTGGCCGCGGCGCTGCCGCTCGCCGCCGCCCTCGGGGTCAATCCGGCCCGACTCGACTGCGATGCCGCGAACGCCGCATCGCGCCGCGTGATCGAGAAGAGCGGCGGGGTGCGCGACGAGGCGCAGAACGGCACGTTGTACTTCTGGGTCTCGACGACGTGACCGCTGTGGCTCGCGCGGGCGCACTGCGAGCCTTCGAAGGGCCCGTGCGCCACCTCTACGTCCACGTGCCGTTCTGCCGCGCGAAGTGCGACTACTGTGATTTCGCCTCGGCGCCGGTCGGTGACGCTCCGGACGGCGCCTTGCTGGACGGGTTCGTGACCGGAGTCACCGCCGAGTGGGAGCGTGAGCGGGCGGCGCACGACGTGCGCCGCCTCAACACGCTGTATCTCGGCGGGGGCACCCCGAGCCTGCTGGGGCCGGACCGCCTCGAGCGCCTGCTCGAGCTTTTCCGGCCGTTTCTCACGCCCGCCGCTGAGATCACCGTCGAGGCCAATCCCGAAGATGTCGACGACGCGTTCGCGGCGTGGACGGCCGCCGCGCTGAGCGCCGGCGGAGCCGGCGTGGCGCGCGGCCTGCGCGTCTCGCTGGGCGCGCAGAGCTTCGACCCGGACCTGCGCCGGGCGCTCGGCCGCCGGGCGCAGGCCTACCCCGCGGCGGCGTTCTGGCGTCTGCGGAGCGCCGGAGTGGCGAATCTGAGCGTCGATCTCATCTACGGCATTCCGGGCCAGACCATGGCCGCGCTGGACGCGGACCTGGCCGCGGTGCTCGACCTGGCTCCCGAGCATATCTCCTGGTACGAGCTCACGCTCGCGCCGGGCACGCCACTCGCGCGGCGCGCCCAGGGCTCCGCGCCCGGCGATGACGGCGCTGGGCAGGCTGACGCCGCCGCCACCGATACCACTGCCGGTGCCGCCGGCACCACTGGCGGCACCACCCGCGGTACCACTGGCGGCACCACTGGCGGTGCCGCGGCTGGTGACGCCACCGCCACCACCGACGATGCGTGCGCCGACTTCTACGAACGCGTCGTGCAGACGCTGTCGCACGCGGGCTACGACTGGTACGAGGTGAGCAACTTCGCGCTTCCGGGCCGCAGGGCGCGCCACAACCTGGCGTACTGGCGCGCCCGGGCCTACCTCGGCCTCGGTCCCGGCGCCGTGAGCACGGTGGGCGCCCGGCGCTGGACCAACGCCGCCGACGCCGCGGCTTGGGCGGCGGCGCTGGCGGCGGGCGCGCGCCCGCCGCGTGAGGTCGAAGACCTCGACGCGGCCACGCGCGCCCGCGAACGTCTGCTGCTCGCGGCGCGCTGCGGCGACCCCGTGCCGCTCGCCGAGCTGACCGCCATCCTGGACGCTGCCGCTGCCGCCCCGCTCGCCGCCGCTGGATTGGTTTCCCTGCACAGTGGTACAATCCGGGTGACGCGAAAGGGGCGGTACGTGGCCGGGTCTGTGTGCGTACGCCTGTTTCGCGATTGACGTTTAAGGGGTTGG
>JAPLCL010000290.1 GCA_026392265.1 Actinomycetota bacterium | reverse complement strand
AAGGTCGCCAGCCCGAGCACTGCCATCAGCGAGCTGAGGCGCACCGACTCCTGCAGCCCGAGCACGTTGAGGGCGACCAGCAGGGCGACGGCGCCGATACCGATGAGGAAAGCGTAGGGCCAGTCCTGCAGCTGCGGCCAGATGCCACCCAGGTAGTACGGCACGAACGAGCAGGCGATCGCGACGAGGATGATGGAATCGAGGAGCAAAGCCCAGGCGGCGATGAAGCCGGTCATGGGGTCGAAGGCGCGACGCGCAAAGCTGGCGACCCCGCTCGCCTCCGGCATGGCCGCCGACCCCTCCGCGTATGACCATGCGGTGACGATGAACACCAGGCCGACGATGAGGATCAGGAACGGCGTCACGCCGAGCGCGTAGAGGGCGATCCCACCGAGGACGAAGTACGTGGACGTGCCCACGTACCCGTAGGCCGTACCGAAGAGACCGCCGATCCCGACGACACGGCTGAGCGAGTCCTGTTGCCTTCGGCGTGCCACGCTCGCGCCCCCCTGTTCCCCGTTGCCGACCCACCGGCGCTCGGGCCACGCTAGCACCGCGAGAGGCACCGCTCAAGGGGACCGCTCTCAGCGGGGCGGATTGTTGCCGCACCCGCTCGCCGTGGCATAGGCTTGGCGCGCGGGCGGTCACGGCAAGACGACCGGTCGGCTTGCGGGTGCCGGCGCGTTTCGAGCAGGGGATGGCAATGGAAGAGCAGCTTCAAGGCCTTCTTGACCGCATTCGTCACGAAGGCGTGGAGCGCGCCGAGGCCGAGGCCGCGAGCATCATCGACGAGGCGCAGGAACGCGCTCGCCGGGTCGTCGCCGAGGCCGAGTCCGAGGCCGCCGGGCTCCGTCGAGGAGCCGAGGCGGACGCCGCGGCGAGCCGGGAGCGCGGCGAGAAGGCGCTCGAGCAGGCCGGCCGGGACTTCTTACTCACGCTGCAGAAGCGCATCGAGGCGATCCTCCGAGAGACCCTGCGCGATACGTTGGCGACCGCCCTCACCCCGGACGTCGTCGTCGAGATGCTGGTGCATCTTGCGGAGGCCTATGCCGGGCACGACATGAACGAGAGCCGCGTCGACGTGCTCCTGTCTCCGGAAGACCGCGAGCGCGTCGCGGCGATCGTCATGGAGAAGTACCGAAATCTCGTGAATCAAGGCCTGATCCTGCGCGCCGACGAGAAGCTTGACAAGGGGTTCAAGGTGTCGTTCGTCGACGACAAGCTGTATCACGACTTCAGCCTGTCGGCGCTTGCCGAGGCTCTTGCCCCCGTCCTCAAGCCCTCGCTCGGTGCATGCGTCACGCGGGCCGCTCGGGAGCAGGACTGAGTGGACTACGTCTACCTGGTGGTGAGCCTGCCCCATCTCGACTTGGCGGGCGTCCCTCCGTTCAGCTCCACTGAGCTACTCTTCTCCTGCGGCGGCGTCCTGCGGCAGGACCACTGGGAGGATCTCCGCGCGATCGTCGAGGGCCGGCCGCGGGACGTGCGCGCGCCAGAGGCGCGCCGCCTCGTGGACGCCGAGACGCAGCTGCGCAACGCTCTGGCGCGGATCCGTGCACAGCGGGCAGGAGTGGAGTATGCGGCCCGCTCGCACCCGCACGCCGGGTTCGACGCGCGCGCCGAAGAGGTGGCCGCGCGAGCGCTGGCGATCGAGGACCCATTGGAGCGCGAACTCATGCTCGACCGTCACCGCTTGGCGCTGCTCGAAGAGGTCGCGGTGCAGCCGGCGTTCGGCGTCCAGGCCGTCTTCGCCTACGCGCTCAAGCTGCGCCTCGTCGAGAAGTGGATCGCCCTCAGCGATCAGGCCGGTCTCGACGTCGCGCTTCAGGTCGTCGAGAGCAACCTCGTGGGGAGCAGCCTGTGAGCACGCGCAGCGGGAGAGTCATGGGCGTCAACGGCAACCTCGTGACAGTGGAGTTCGACGACTCCGTGAGCCAGAACGAGGTCGCCCACGTCGTCCAGGGCGAGCTCCGGCTCATCGCCGAGGTCATCCGCGTGCGCGGCCGGTACGCGGACATGCAGGTCTTCGAGAGCACCGCCGGCATCACCGTGGGCGACCCTGTCGAGTTCGCCGGCGATCTGCTGTCGGTCGAGCTGGGCCCCGGCCTGCTGGCCACGGTGTACGACGGCCTGCAGAATCCGCTCAACGTCATCGCCGAACGGCACGGCTTCTTCCTCCCCCGGGGGGAGCAGGTCGAGGCGCTGCCGCGCGATCGCGCCTGGGAGTTCACGCCGCGCGCCGCGGTCGGCGACCGGGTGCGCGCCGGAGACACGCTCGGCGTGGTCACTGAGGAGCTCTTCGAGCATCGCATCATGGTGCCGTTCGGGGTCGCCGGCGCCGCCTCAGTCGTCGAGATCGCCGGGTCCGGCGAGTACACCGTCACCGACCGCATCGCCGTGCTGAAGGACGCCGCCGGGGCGCGCCGCGACGTGGCCATGATGCAGACCTGGCCGGTCAAGCGGCCCATCCGCTGCTACGCCGAGAGGCTGCGCCCGACCGAGCAACTCGTCACCAAGATGCGCGTCCTCGACACGTTCTTCCCCGTCGCCAAGGGCGGTACCTTCTGCGTCCCGGGGCCGTTCGGCGCCGGCAAGACCGTGCTGCAGCAGCTCACCAGCCGCCACGCCGACGTGGACGTGGTGATCGTGGCGGCCTGCGGCGAGCGCGCCGGCGAGGTCGTGGAGACCCTGCGCGAGTTCCCCGTGCTCACGGACCCGCGCACCGGCCGCAGCCTCATGGAGCGCACCGTCATCATCTGCAACACGAGCTCCATGCCGGTGGCGGCCCGCGAGGCCTCCGTATACACGGCCGTCACGATCGCCGAGTACTACCGCCAGATGGGCCTGCAGGTGCTCCTGCTGGCCGACTCCACCTCGCGCTGGGCGCAGGCCCTGCGCGAGATGTCGGGGCGCCTCGAGGAGATCCCCGGCGAAGAGGCCTTCCCCGCCTATCTCGAATCCGTCATCGCCGCCTTCTACGAGCGCGCCGGGTGCGTACGCCTCAACGATGGGTCCATGGGCTCCGTCACCATCGGCGGCACGGTCAGCCCGGCCGGCGGCGACTTCGAAGAGCCCGTGACGCAGTCCACGCTCAAGGTGGTCGGCGCCTTCCACGGCCTCTCGCGGCAGCGCTCGGACGCGCGGCGCTACCCCGCCATCGACCCTCTCGAGAGCTGGAGCAAGTACGCGAGCATCGTCCCCGAGGGCGAGCTCAAGGTCGCCCAGGAGGTACTGGCCAGGGGCCACGAGGTCCAGGAGATGATGAAGGTCGTCGAGGAAGAGGGCACCGCGATGGCCGACTTCGTCCTGTATCTCAAGGCCGAGTACCTCGACGCCGTCTACCTGCAGCAGGACGCCTTCGACCCGGTCGACGGCGCCTCCTCCGCCGAGCGGCAGCGCCACGTTTTCGCACGCGTGGCGCGCATCATGGCCGCCGAGATGCACTTCCCGGACAAGGACACCGCGCGCGCCTTCTTCCAGACGCTCACGCAGGCCACCAAGGACTGGAACCGCGCGCCGCTGGAGAGTGCCGAGTTCGGCGTCATCGAGGCGCGCCTCGAGGGCATGCTGGCCGAGGTGGTGCGCGATGCGTAAGGTCTATCAGGAGATCGCCCAGATCGCCGGCAACGTCATCACCGTGCAGGCCACCGGCGTGGGCAACATGGAGCTGGCCACCGTGCAGGCGCCCGGCTTCTCGTCGCTGGCGCAGGTGATCCGCCTCCAGGGCGACCGCGTGACCATGCAGGTGTTCTCGGGCACGCGTGGCATCCCCACCGACGCGGAGATCCGCTTCCTCGGTCAGCAGCTCGAGACGCCCTTCACCGAGGCGCTGCTTGGGCGCGTGTTCACCGGCGGCGGCGTGCCTCGTGACGGCGGCCCCGACCTCGACGAGGGCCTCATGCCTATCGTCGGCCCGCCGGTCCACCCGGCGCGGCGCATCATCCCGCGCCACATGATCCGCACCGGTATCCACATG
>JAPLCL010000214.1 GCA_026392265.1 Actinomycetota bacterium | reverse complement strand
GAGCGACGCCACCAAGGAGATGCAGACCTGGACCAAGGAGCACCTCAAGGTGTTCCTGGATGCGATGAAGGATGGGCGCCTCTCCTCTCCCCCCTGGCACACGATCGCCATGACGGGCATGAGGCGAGGCCATCGGCCTGCGCGGGATCGTGGCCGAGTATCTGCGCAGCTATCACGCCGAGCACGCCCGTCATCACAAGGTAGCGCGCGTACGAGTCGAGCGGCTACCTCTTGCAGGCGCACATCGTCCCCGCGCTTGGCGGCCTCAAGCTCGCCAAGCTGCGCCCGGCGCATCTGCAGAGCTGCTACGCCGCCCAGCTGGACCTCCCGCGCGCGCCGAGGAGCGTACGAAAGGATCACGACTACTTGCACTCGGCGCTCAAGCAGGCCGTCCGTCTGAGTCCTCAGCAGCGTTGCTGCCGTGAGGTCGTCCCGCCGGTGTCGAGAAGGCGCCGCGCTCCTTTGAGCGGTCGTGTCGCGCAGCGTGGGTCTTGAGGAGCCTCCCGTCCTGCGAGATCTCCACCGTGTCGCAGCAGCTGCAGAGGCTCGGAGACCTCCAGTACCGTGGCCCGGTCTCGCCGCCGCCGAACAGGAACGAGCAGCCGACAAGGTCGCGGGCGACCTCGAGCAAAGGGTGGGAGTAGAAGGCCGGAGGCAGCACCGCGTTCGGCGCGCTTCGCGGAGCGCGTCTGTCACCGACGGCTCAGGAGTCGAAGCCGAGGCCGAAACGGTCGAGCAACCACAGCCAGGTGCCACGCTCGCCCGTCGCGTCGGCGCGAGCGTACGCGCGCCGGGTCCCTTCGATGGCGGCGTAGCGCAGCGGCTCGGGCGGGAACGGCATCGGGCGGGAGCGCACGAGGCGCAGGTCGGCCGTCGGCCCGTCACCGGCGAGAAGCTCGAGCATCGTCGCGGCGCCGAAACGGGACTCGGCCACACCCATGCCCGTGTATCCGAGCGAGTAGGCGACCCGGCCGCCCAGTGCGGTGCCGTAGAAGGCGCAGACTCGCAGACACGTGTCGATGACGCCGCCCCAAGCGTGCGTGAACCGAACACCCTCAAGCTGCGGGAAGGTCGTGAAGAAGTGCCCGGCGAGCTTGGCGAAGATGTCGGGGCGAGACTCGAGCGCGGCGTCGATGCGGCTGCCGAAGTAGTAGACGGCGTCGTACCCGCCCCAGAGGATGCGGTCGTCGCGCGTCAGCCGGTAGTAGTGGAACTGGTTGCCGGCGTCACTGATGCCCTGACGCTGCCGCCAGCCGATCGCGGCACGCCGCTCGGCGTCGAGCGGCTCCGTCATGAGCGCGTAGTCGTAGATCGGGACGACCGAGAGCCGGAGCCGCTTTAGGAGCGCCGGAAAGGCGTTCGTGCCCAGCGCCACGCGTGCGGCACTCACGCTGGCGACGGGCGTCCGCAAGCGCACCCGCCGTCCGTCGCGTTCGAGTTCAAGCACCGGCGTGCCTTCGGCGAGGCGCACGCCCGCCTCTAGACAGACGCGCCGCAGGCCCCACGCCAGGCGCGCCGGGTCGACCATGGCACAACCGTCGCGGTCCCAGAAGCCGCCGAGATAGATCGGCGACTTGATGTCCTGGCGCAGCTCCTCGCCTTCGATGAAGCTGGCGTCGTAGCCGCTCGCAAGCAGGATCTCGGCTCCTTCCCTGCAGTCGTCGATCTGCCACGGCTCCACGGCGGCGAGCAGTTCGCCGGTCGGTTCCCAGTCGCAGTCGATCTGGTGGCCCGCGACGAAGTCGCCGATCGCGCGCAGGTTGGCGCGGCCGAGCCGGTCCAGCTCCGGAAGCTCGGCCGGAAACCGATCGATGCCGTTGCGAGGCCCGTGCGTGAGTGTCGCCATCGCGAACCCGCCGTTACGCCCCGAGGCGGCCCAGCCGACTCGTGCGGCCTCGAGGACGAGCACGTCCGACGAAGGGTCCTGCTCCTTGGCGAGCAGCGCCGTCCAGAGGCCGGTGAAGCCGCCGCCGACCACGGCCAGGTCGCATGTCGTCGCGCCGGCGAGCGGCGGCGTCGGATGCGGCGCATCGGGACTGTCGAGCCAGAAGGGCGTGAAGGCGACGTCGCGCAGCGCGACGTCGACGAGCGACCCCGGCGGCGCGTTCCTGGTCCAGATGTCGGAGCGCTTCATCGTCCCCTCAAGGTTCGGGCATCTCGAGCAGCGCTGCGGCGCGCTCCAGCTGCTCACGCACGCGCTCGGGAGCCGAGCCCCCGACGAGCGCCTTGCGCGCCAGCGAGGCGCGGGTCGAGCGCCGCCGCGTAGTCATCATCGAACACGGGGCCCATCCGCCGCAAGTCCTCGAGAGACGCGTCGTCGAGGGCCACGTCGCGCCCGAGGCAGTCGCGCACCAGGGCGCCAGCCAAGTGGTGGGCCTCGCGGAAGGGGACGCTTTTCGCGACCAGGTAGCGTTTGTTCTTGCGCAGGTCGGTGTTGCAGGCGAGCGGCAGCCCGTGCAGGACGCAGAGCAGGCCCGCAAGACCCTCGCCCGCGAGCCCGGCTTCGTCGAGTGCGTGCTCGTCCTGGCGGTGCCGCGCGGCGGTCCGTGGTGGCCCTCGAACTTCGACCGCGTGTGGCGACGGTTCAAGACGAAGCAGAGGCTCGAGATTCGATTTCACGACTTTGCGTCACAGCCATGCCTCGGCGCTCTTGAAGGCCGGCTTACATCCTAAGGTCGTGTCAGAGCGCCTCGGTCACGCCTCGATCTCGATCACTTTGGACACCTACAGTCTCGTGATGCCGGGCATGCAGGAGGAAGCCGCGGAGAAGATCGACGCGGGACGGCGGGCGGCACTGGCAGGATAGGAACGTCACACCCGGAAGTAGCTTTCGACGCTGCCGGAAGGAACGTGATGACCTACTCGATCGTCGCGCGTGACCCGCAGACGGGCCAGCTCGGGGTCGCCGTCCAGTCGCACGCCTTCTCCGTAGGTCCGATCGTGCCGTGGGCGCGTGCCGGCGTCGGTGTCGTCGCTACCCAGTCCATCGTCAACCCCGGCTACGGACCCAAGGGCCTGGAGCTCATGGCCGGTGGGCTCTCGGCGACGGAGGCGCTCGCGCAGCTGGTCGCTGCAGACGAAGAGGCCGCTGTGCGCCAGGTCGCCATGGTCGACGCCCATGGCATCGTCGCTGCCCACACGGGAGAGCGCTGCATCGCTGCCGCCGGCCATGTGTGTGGCGGCGGCTTCAGTTGCCAGGCCAACATGATGTTCAACGACACCGTCTGGGATGCGATGGCGGCCGCCTATCGCGAAGCAGACGGCGATCTGGCGGCGCGTCTCATGGCCGCGCTGCATGCCGCGGAGTCTGAGGGCGGTGACATTCGCGGGCGCGAATCGAGCGCCCTGCTGGTGGTCGCGGCGGTGGACTCGGGCGAGCCTTGGATGTACGCCGACGTCCTCGTTGACCTGCGCGTCGAGGACCACCCTGAGCCGCTCACAGAACTTGAGCGCCTGCTGAGGCTGCAGCGCGCCTTCTCCCACACTGACGAGGCTGACAAGCATCAGCAGGCCGGGGACATGGCAGGCTTCTGGGAGAAGTTCTCGGCCGCCGAGTACTGGGCTCCCGATAGCGTGGAGCTCCAGTTCTGGAAGGGAGTCACGCTCGCTGAGCAAGGTCGAGAGAGCGAAGCGCGTGCGATCCTCATCGACGTCTACCGCCGCGACCCGAACTGGGCCGAGCTGCTGCGCCGCCTTGCGGCGGTCGACCTGGCGCTTGTCGATGCGCAGCTCATCGTGCGCCTCACCGCTCCGCCGGCCTGAACGTCATCGCCCGGCCGGAAGGCCGGGCTGCTCAACACGTACGGCCACGTCCTGCCGCCATGCAGGAAGAAGCCGCCGAGAAGATCGACGCCGGACTGAGGGCGGCACCGGCGGGATGATGGCGGGCGTCGTGAAGACGCAGAAGACGATAGAGACGAAGCGGATCGAATTCCCAGCCAGGTCGAGACCCCGGCAGGAGGCCCGGGACGAGGGCCGGGGGCCACGATTGCTGGTAGTACGCCCGAGTCCCTTACATGAGCGACGAGGCCGGGGGGATCGGTCGCCTTCGTCGCTTCGGTCGCCGCCGAGAGGACCGACGCGGGATCGAGGGCAGCACTGGCGGAACAGACGCCGCGGCACTCGGAAGAAGCAGACCGTGGACCCTCGAAAACTCAGTGCTCAACGGCGTAGAGATGCCAGCTTCCCGGCACGCCCTTGAGCACGTGCTCGCCACGGTCCTCGAAAGCGAGACCCGAGCCGGCGGTGAGGTCCTTCACCGTCGAGCTCACGAGCACTTCGGAGGGAGCGGCAAGAGCGGCGACCCTGGCGGCGATGTGGACGGCGATGCCGCCCACGTCGGCACCCAGGAGCTCGATCTCGCCCGTGTGGCAGCCGGCGCGCACCTCCACACCGAGAGGCCTCACGGCCTGGCAGACGCCCTCGGCGCACTTGACGGCCCTCGCCGGTCCGTCAAAGGTCGCGAGGAAACCATCGCCTGTGGTCTTGACCTCCGTTCCTCGATATCGGGCCAGAAGGCTGCGGACCGTGGCATGGTGACGATCGAGCAGGTCCTTCCATTGGTGGTCGCCCAGCTGTGCTGCCTTCTCCGTGGAGCCTACGACGTCGGTGAACATCACCGTCGCGAGGACCCGATCGAGCTCGGCTTCCTCGCGCTGCACCGAATCGAGGAAGCCGCCGATCGCGGCGAGCACTTCCTCCTGATCGCCAAGGTACGGCGGGTAGTCCTCGCCGTGGAGCACCGCGACCGAGGCGCCCGGTATCAGTCCGGCGAGGTAGCGGGCCTCGTCGTCCGGAGAGTCCCTTGTCGTCACGAGTGTGGGCACGTGGACCGAGGACAGCACGCCGCGCACGTCGACCGCATACCAGGCCTCATCGTTCCGTAGCATCTCCGCCGGTGCAGCGGAGTAGCGGCACAGGCGGGCGAACCAGGACTGCAGGCGGGTGTCCGCCGCGATCGAGGGGACGCCGACGTCACGCATGAGCTCGGCGGCTCGGCTCTCGTCTCCCCAGCCGGGCTCGAGTTCGCTGCTCCCCGCGATGTCCTCCTCGGTGCCACCCCATGGGTAGTCGGGCGCCCATGTACCGCGCGCACGCGCTCCCCACCAGATGAAGGCACGCACACGCTCAGGGAACGTCGCTGCATACACGGCGCACGGGGCACCGCCCATTTCACCGAACCCGAACAGCACGGTTCGCTGCGAGTCGGCCGCGTCGAGGACGGTCCGCAGGTCATCCAGCATCGTCTCGAGGTCGGCGACAGGCGCCCTGCGCTCGGACAGTCCCCATCCGCGCTTGTCGAAGGTGATCACCCGGTGCCCCGCGCTCAGGCGTCGCATGAACCGGGCGTAGTGCGGCAACTCCCACATGATCTCAAGGTGGGAGAACCCGGTGTTGAGGTAGAGGAGGTCGTTGTCGCCTTCGCCGAAGACCTGGTAGGCCAGGCTCGTGCCGTCGGCGGCTTGAGCGTAACGGGTCTTTGGCACGTCCATCTCCGGGTCCTCAGGTGGCCGCAGGCGACGCCACCGCATATAGGCTCGTCGCCCACTCGGGCCGGTTGATCGTCCTGGCCGCTTCCTCGGACTCGTCCTTCCGCGGGAACGGGTCGACCTTGACCTTGCAGACGTACCCGCGCCCGAGTCTTCCTGGCCACCTGGCCGAGTGGCGGTGATGGCTCATCTCAGCCATGCTTCGCCTCGCCTGTCGGCGACAGCCCGTCCGGGCAGGAAGCATGTGGCTGACGACCCTGCTGGCGCTCATGGTCCCACCTCCATTGGCGCCCAATGAGCTCATGCTACTGCCGCCTCAGCATGGCAACAACGGCCACCGTTTGGGCAGCGGGCGAATCCCGGGCCAGCGCGTTTGGAGTCGGGGGCGCTATGAGCGGTCTACCGACGCCAGCTGGCGAGCGAGACGAGGTTGTCGAGCACACGCTCGGAAGCGACCGCGCGCCGCTCGGAGCTCTCGAGCGCGGCCCGCGTCACCTCGTCGAGGCCGGCTACGGCCTTCGCCCGAGCGACGGTGGTGAGGCGCACGTAGTGGCGCAGCGTGGTCGCCGGGTCGGAGTGTCCGAGCCACTCCTGCGCCTGCTTGACGCTGTAGGTCTCGTAGACCTGGGTGCGTCCTCGACCGGATCCCCCGGCTCGCTCGGGCCGCCGAGCGAAGTCCCATCCGGTCCCTAGGAGAGCTGCACGCGGCAATCCATGCCCAAGCATTTGGGTTTGCAGAAAGCGTGCAGGCGGCGGTCCGGGCGGAGGGTCGAGCGAGAGAAATCCCTGCAAATGACTGGTGGGCGCACCTGGATTCGAACCAGGGACCTCTTCCTTATCAGAGAAGCGCTCTAACCGACTGAGCTATGCGCCCACAGGGGCTTTGGAGTCTACGAGCGCGGCGGCGGGAGGTCAACCGCGCTCGCAACGCTTCTCCCGGCCGACTGGCGAGGGTCGCTAACAAGTCAGGAATTGCCTTCTGCTCATGACCGGTTTACATTGACGCAGATGACTTGTTCTCGCACGAGGAAGGGACCATCATGACGTCCGTGAGCATCACGGAACTCAAAGCGCACCTCGCGGAGTACCTTCGCCATGTCCAGGACGGCGAGCGCTTCCACATCACCGTCCGCGGCAAAGAGGTCGCCGACCTCGTGCCGGCCGACCCGGTGCGCGCGGCACTGTGGCGCATGGTCGAGGACGGCGAGGCGAGCTGGAGCGGTGGGAAGCCGGTGATGCCCCGCGACCTCCCCATCAACACCGGCCCGCTCCTCTCCGACATCGTGCTCGAGGATCGCGGCCCGTACTGGGACGACCCGGACCCCGACGCGAGGTGATCCTGTACGCGGACACGAGCGCAGTGGTCAAGGGCCTTCTGCTCGAGGCCGGCAGCGAACAGGTCGACGACTGGTTCGCGCAAGCCGAGCAGGTGGCCTCCAGCGTCATCACCTACGCGGAGGCGTGCGCCGCGCTCGGCAGAAACGACCGGCGGCGGGGACCCGATCACGATGCACTGCGCACCCAGCTCGCAGCGCTGGACACGCAATGGGACGATTTTCTTGTCCTACCCGTCGCAGGGCGGGCCGCCGGGCGAGCAGCCCTGGCGCACGGCCTGCGGGGCATGGATGCCGTGCAGCTCTCGGCGGCCGTCACACTCCGCGCAGCGGCCACAGCGCACGCACCGGACGCCGAAGTCGTCTTCGCCACCTTCGACCGTCGGCTTCTCGAAGCCGCCGAGCGCGAAGGCTTCGCCACGCTCGGCGGCCCGCTCGCCTCCTGACCTGCGGAGGTCACGCCAGGGGAGGGCGGCGGCGGGAGAACGACCGCCGCCTTCCCGGATGCGTCAGGGACCGGGGACGGGGTCCGCGATGAAAGCCAGGGTGCCGTCCGCGGTCATCGTCGCGATCCGGCCGCCGTCGATCGGGACGGCGTCCACGTACGGCCCCGACAGGGTCGTGATCGCCCAGCTGTCCACGTTGACGACAGTCAGGGCGCCCTTGTCGTCGACGCCGGCCAACCGGTCGATGCGGCCGTTGTGCCGGAACCAGATGCTGCTCGAGGCGTCGTCGAACGTCCAGGCGCGCTTGTAGATCATCATCGGCGAGTGGTCCAGCACCGTCACCATGTGGGTGCTCCACCCGTCTTGGCCGTCACCGAAGGTGTATCTACCTTGCACGAAGATTCGGTGGGCGCTCACGTCCATCTGGCCGCTGTCCTCACCCTCGAACAGCCGACCCGAGAACCGGCCGAAACTCACCCAGCGGTTGCCGACACCGCCGACGGCCTCGGAGGTCATGACGGCGGCCTTGTCGGCGCTCGGGCTGAGCGCCACGTACACCCAGTCGGTGATGCCGCGGCTGACGATGCTGGGCACGCCTGAGCGACTCACGCGCAGCCAGGACGTCATGACGCTCCGCCGATCGGTGCTGGGCATGTCCGTGCCGACGATCAACCGTGAACCGCCGGCGGACGACGCGGCGAACATTGGGGAGCCCGCGCGTGTCGGCCGGTAGGGCAGGGCCACCGTGTGCGTGGCGGAGCCCTGCCGCACGAACACGCGAGTGGCGGCCTTCGCCGAGACCTCGACCCAGACGAGACGCTTGGTTGTGTCGCACAGCGGCTGGACGAACTCGTTCGTGAAGGTCCTACGGAAGCGGACCGTGCCGTCGGCGTTCTTGGCGACCAGCTCGCCGGAGCGGAGGGGGTTGGAATCGGAGCCCGCGAACACCGCGACGAAGGCGGCGGGGAGCGTGCCCGACGCCGCCGACACGTCGCCGCCGGCGACCCTCCAGACCGGCGTGCCGCTCGCGTCGGTGGCTGTGAGCGTCATCTCCGGGGCGACCCCGGTCATGGTGTAGTCGAGCGTGCCTGTGGGCTGAGCGTCCCAGATGCCGTGGCTGGCGAAGTCGTCCCGCAGGAGCGCCTCGGCGGCTCTGCCCGGCGCCCACGGCGCCCGGACTTCCGGACCTACCCGGCCGCTGCGTGCCGACGCAGCCGCCGCGAGAACGAGCGTGAGGACGAGGGCAACGAGCAGGCCGGCGGCGAAGACGGCCCTCCTGCGGTGTGACGATCCAGACGTGCGCAAGCTCGGCATGGCCCCTCCTTCGATCTCGCGCGGGCCGCGGCCCGGCGCTCTCCGCACCGCCAGCCAGCGCAAGGGTCTCCAACTCCGATACTACTCCCGACCGGAGGGCGGGCGTAGCCTGACCCGCGCACGCCGAACCCCTCGGGACACGGTGTCAGCCTTTCGCCCTTGCCGTATACTCAATCCATGAAGGACGTCCAGGAAATGGTCATCTACGGCGTGAGCTTCGACGTCATCGGCAAGCAGCCGATAGTCCTCCTCAAGACGGTGGAGGGCAATCGCTTCCTGCCCATCTGGATCGGGCACCCCGAAGCCGCCGCGATCCTCATCAAGCTGCAGGGCACCAAGCTGCCGCGGCCGATGACGCACGACCTCCTCACCAGCATCATCGGCCGCTTCGAGGCCGACGTGGCGCGCATCACCGTCACCGAGCTCAAGGAGAGCACCTTCTACGCCACCCTCACTCTCAACAAGGACGGCGCCGAGATCGACATCGACTCGCGACCCAGCGACGCACTCGCCCTGGCCGTGCGCACCGACGCGCCCATCTTCGCCGCCACCGCGCTCGTCGACGAGAACGCCATCGAGTTCGAGCGCGAGGTCGACGACACCGAGGAGATCGTCGAAAGCTTCCGCGACTTCCTCGAGAGCGTCTCGCCCGAGGACTTCGCCAACGCCGAGGGCACGCCGGACGACGTGGCCTTCGCCGTCGACCAGGAAGTCGACGATGAGGACGACGAGGAGGACGAGGACGACGAGGACGACGAGGACGACGAGGACGACGAGGAGGATGACGAAGACGACGAGGGCACCGGCCGCAACTGACGCGTCGGCGTCGGGCCGGGCCAGAACGGAGACATCAGCGTGGCGAACGCAGGCGACGATCCGGTCATCAAGCAGTTCCGCGACCAGATCTCAGACAACGACCTCAAGATCATCGATGCGATCAACAAGCGCCTCAAGCTGGTCAAGCAGCTCAGGGCGTACAAGGAGCAGCACGGCGTCGACTTTCTCGACCCCGCGCGCGAGGAGTGGATGCTCACCTTCGTGAGCCGCGCCAACAAGGGGCCGATCTCGAAGGAGGGCCTCGCCGAGCTCTACCGAGGCATCGTCGAGATCACCAAGCGCGAGGCCGCCGCGCAGAGCTGAGGCCGCGGCCGGAGGAGCGTCGCCGCCGTCAGGCGGCGACCGTGGCGCCGGCCGCCGATGCTTTCAGCCCGAGAGGCCGCGCCACCACTCCCATCCCGCCAAAGGCGTCGGCCATCGCGCGCGCGACGCGCATCGCGTCGCTCGCCTGCCTGACGAAGGCGATCAGGCTGGGGCCCGAGCCGGAGATCGCCACGGCTGCGGCGCCGGCCTGCTGAGCCGCGACCCAGGCGGCACGGCCTCCCGGAATGAGCTTCAGGCGCGTCGCCTGGTGCAGCCTGTCTTCCATGACCTGGCTGAGCAGCTCGAAATCGCCGGTGCGCAAAGCCTCGACCACCAGCGGGATGCGGCCCATATTGAACACCGCATCCTTCATCGACACCTGCGTGGGCAAGCCGGCGCGCGCCGTGCGCGTGCTGAAGGCGAGCGCCGGAACGGCAAGGGCGACATGCGCCTCAGGCACGAGGATCTTCTTCGTCAGCAGCCTGTCTTCTTTGCGTACCACGATGGTGAGGCCGCCGAGCAGGGTCGCCGCGACGTTGTCGGGGTGACCGTCCATGTCGGCGGCCAGCTCGAGCAGGCGCGCCTGGTCGAACGGCCCGCCGAGGACGGTGTTGGCGCCGAGCAGTCCGGCGACCACCGCCGACGCGCTCGAGCCGAGCCCGGACGACGGAGGCACCCGCAGATCGCAGTGGATGGCGAGGCCGGCCGGCGAAGCGGCGCCGGCCTCCTTGTACAGCCGCAAAAACGCACGCGCGACCAGATTGGTCTCGTCGCTCGGCAGCGTCTCACTGCGCTCACCCACGGTGGAGACCCTCACGCCGTCGCCCTCGAGCGAGAACCGCATGTCGTTCCAGAGGTCGAGCGCCATGCCCAGGCAGTCGAAGCCGGGGCCGAGGTTGGCTGTGGTCGCGGGCACGCGCACGCGGCAGCTCGCTGCGGGCGCGCCGCTCACGCCTCGCCTTCCGCGTCGGGCGCGGCGCCGCGATGCCGGCGCCACCTGACGACGCCGTAGATCACGAGCGCCACCAGCGCGGCCACCACCACGTAGTCGACGTAGTGAAGGAGCGGGCGGATCTTCTCCCAGTTGCTGCCGAGCTTGACGCCGATGTAGCCGAGCAGGGCCACCCACGGCACGCACCCCAGCACCGTGTACAGGGTGAACTTCCAGAAGCGCATCTTGCCGAAGCCGGCGGGCAGCGAGATGAAGGTGCGCACGATCGGCAGCATGCGACCGAAGAAGACGACCGGAGCGCCGTACTTGTCGAACCAGTGCTGGGCGGTGTCGAGGTGATGCGGCCGCAGCAGCACGTACTTGCCCCAGCGATCCACGAACGGCCGGCCACCGTAGTAGCCCACGGCATAGGCGATCCACGAGCCGACGAGGTTGCCGGCGACGCCGGCG
>JAPLCL010000079.1 GCA_026392265.1 Actinomycetota bacterium | reverse complement strand
TTGCCCAGGCTCCAGTACTTCTTGCTCGACATGTCGAAGAGCAGCGGCTTGAGCTTGGCGATGTCGATGATGCCGTTGGTGAGCACCTCGAGATCGGCGTAGGTGCCGACGACCTCGCCGACGAACAGGTCGTGGGTGGGCATCTCGATGTGCTCGATGAGCTTCAGCTCCATGGTGACCTTGCACTGCTCGATCATCGGCGCCGTGTCGAGCTCGCCGTAGAAGACGTCGAAGATGCCGCTCTTGTCCTCCTTGCGGCCGCTGACCATGCCGATGTGGTCGGTGACCACCATCATGTCCTCCGACGGCAGGTTCACGCTGAACGTGCGGTTGGCCTTGATGCCTTCGTTGGTGAGATGGATCCTGCCCATGCCGAGCGTGATGCCCTTGAGATGAGCGATGCCCACGTGGGCGATGGTGGCGAAATCGGGCTTGCCGTCGACCGTGGCGCCGATGATGGCGGTGACGAGCGGGTAGAGAGCGTTGGTGGCGCCGAGCTTCTCCTTCACGGGAAACCTCGCTGGTCGGGGTGGAGTGGTCCGTGCACGGTGCATACCCACGCCGGCCGCGCGGGCAACCCGCGAACAGCGGCGTGCGCCGCGGGGCCGGTTTCACAGGCGGCAGATCAGGCGTCATGATGAAACCGTGGCGACTCGCGAAGAAGAAGGAAACGGGGACAACAGTGAGGCTCGTCGGGCGGCGCGCCGGCGCCCCCGCCGGCGGCCTGCCCCGGCCCTCCTCGTCATCGTCATCGTCGGCCTCGCAGCCCTGGCGGTCGCCTTCGCGCTCGCCAGCGCCCTCGAGGACGAACGCCCCAGCGGTCCCTACCTCATCGGCGCCTGGACCTTCGGCGATCGCGGCTCGCTGGAGCGCGCCGGGGACGCCGGCGCCATCGACGAGGTCAGCGTTGACTGGCTGCAATCGCGCGCCGACGGCAGCGTGGCGGCGCCGAAGCTGGACGCGAGCTTCATCGCGGAGGCGCGCAACAAGGACTGCCGCGTGATCGTCACCCTCACGGACTACGACGAGTCGCTGCACACGTTCGACCCGGCGATCGCAAAGGCCATCCTGGCGACGGCGGAGACGCGCCGGCGCCACATCGCGGCCGTCGCCGACTGGTGCCACGAGAACGCTGTCGACGGCGTCGACGTCGACTGGGAGGCGCTCACCGCCGAGCAGCGCAACGGCTACTCGACGTTCGTCGAAGAGCTCGCCCGGCGGCTGCACCGTGACGGCCGCCTCATCGCCGTCGACGTGTACCCCAAGACCCGCGAGCCCGGCGGCTGGGACGGGCCGCAGGCGCAGGACTGGCGGCGTCTGGGCCAGGCGGTCGACCAGTTCCGCGTGATGACCTACAACTACTCGGGGTCCTGGTCCGCGCCGGGCCCCCTCTCGCCGCCCGCATGGATGGACGCGGTGCTCGACTTCGCCGAGACGCAGGTCAAGCCGCGCAAGATAGTCATGGGCATCGGCTTCTACGGCCGCGACTGGCGCGGCGCCCAGACCACCGACCTGGTGTGGGCCGACGTCCTGCGGATCCGCGCGGCCTACAAGCCGCGCGCTTCGCGCGGCCCCTCGGCCGAGCTCATGCTCTCGTACAGCCGGGAGGGCGCCGCGCACACGGCCTTCTTCCCCGACGCCAAGGCCATCGACGCCAAGCTGCTCATGATGCTCCAGCAGCATCCCCACATCCGCGGCGTGTACTGCTGGATCATGGGCCAGGAAGACCCCGCCGCCTGGAAGGTGCTGCGCAAACGGCTGCACTGACCCACCGCAGACGAGCAGCGGCCGGCGGCGCCTGAGGCGCCGCCGGCCGCTCGACCAGGAGCAATCTCGTTGCCGTTACTTTGCGGGCGGCAGCAGAACCGAGTCTATGACATGGATCACGCCATTGGACGTCTCGATGTCGGCGGTCGTGACGTTCGCGTCATTCACCATGACTGTCCCATCGGCGTTGACAGTGATCTTGAGCTGCGCGCCATTGACGGTGTCGACCATCATGCCGTCGCTGAGATCGCTCGCCATGACCTTGCCCGACACGACGTGGTAGGTAAGGACGTCGGTCAGGGCGCCCTTCGGGTCGGCGAGCAGAGCGTCGAGGGTCTCCTTGGGGACGGCTGCGAAGGCCGCATCAGTCGGTGCGAAAACCGTGTAGGGCCCTTCGCCCTTCAGCGTGTCGACCAAGCCTGCGGCCGTGACCGCGGTCACGAGGGTGGTGAAGTCCCCGGCGCCGACAGCGGTGTCGACGATATCCTTGGCTGCCATGGACGGCGACGGCGAGGCGGACATGGCGGCCGTGGAGTCGTCACTGCTGCTGCCGCAGGCGGCAATGACGAGCGGAACTGCTACTACCAGTGCGATGACGATAACTATTGACCAGCGCTTCATGGTGGACCTCCATCAATGTGTGTGCTCCGTATGCAAAGCATCTGCCCGTAGACAGACAAACTTACACATTCATGAAGTAACTATTTTGTCGAGTAGCTTTACGAACCCCCCCATTTCGCTTCCGGTCGCGAACGCGACCGCACCTCATACGACCGGCGGCTCGCCGTCCCAGTAGCCGCACGGCTCGAGACGCCCGGTGACGCCGAGACCGCGAAAGCGGACCTTGCCCGAGCGCGGGTAGTACGTCATCTCGTCGCTGCGTCTCTCACCGTAGGCCAGAAGGGTGAGTCCCAGGGCATTTGCCAGGAAGGCGTGGGCGATACCGCTGCCGGCGGGACGCACCAGCAGATCGCCGGCGCTCACCGCGTAGAGGATGGGCGGCGCCTGCGGCCTCGTGTCGCAGTCGTAGAGCAACAGGTTGCCCTCGCCCTCCAGTACGACGAAGATCTCTTCTTCCGCCGCGTGGACGTGCGGCGGGCAGCTGTAGCGATTGTGCACGACCTCCACGTGGTTGAGCCCCGTGGCGCGGGACCCGCCGGCGCGGCCGAGGGCCCGCTCCTTGCGATGCGTGTCGCCGTAGTCGATCACGGCCTCGTCCACAGCATCGCGCGACACCACGTTGGCCGGCCGCTCGCCGGGCTCGGGAAGCACCAGCTCGCCGGCCGCCGCCTCGCGACTCCACGGGTGCGGTTCGCCGCCGATCTCGACCCAGCTGCTCCCCAGCCAGGCCACGCCGGCGCGCGGCAGGCGCGTCACCGGCGCCGCGCGGCGCGTGCCGAAGGCGAGCACGTCCATTCCCTGCTCGCCGCCGATCAGCGTGTGCGCCGCGCCTCCGGCGACCTGGACGATGCAATCGCCGGCCGCCACCTTGCAGGTCTCGCCGTCCTGCCAACTGAGGCCGTCGCCGTCGAGGACGTAGAAGATCTCCTCTTCGGCGTCGTGCACGTGAGCCGGCGTCGAGCGCCGGCCCGGCTCGATCTGGATGCGCTTGAGGCCGGTGGCGACGCTCCCGCTGGCCTTGCCCAGGTCGGTCCAGGTGGCGCACATCGGCCCGACCTCGACTCTCCTGCCCGCGACCTCGTTCCACCGCACGATCCCGCTTGCCGCCATCCCGTCTCCTCTCCGTAGCCCGCCGCCGACAGCCGCCGCTCACGGTCGCCCGGCGGCCGCCCTGCACGGACGGAGTCTAACAGCAGCCGCAGCGCAGCCCGACGGGCCACGGAGCGTCGTCGCAAGGCCAAGGTGACAGCGGCGGCGGGCGGCGCAGAAGGGGCGGCGGCGCTTCCGCGCCGCCGCCCCAGGCGATGTGCAGTCGCGGGTCGCGGCCCGCGAGGGGTCAGGCCTTCGGCGCTTCCGGCGGCGCAGGAGGCTCCGGCGCTGTCGGGGCGTCCGCGGCAGGCTCAGCGGCCGGCGGCTCGCTGGGCGGAGCTGCCGCGGTCTGCTCGGTGGCAGGCTCCGGCAGAGGCGCAGCGGTCACGGGCGGCGCCAGAGGCGGGGCGATGACGGGCGGCGGAGCCGCCAGCGGGTCGGCGGCAGCTTTCCAGACGTCGGCGTCCGCCACGGGCGGCGGCGCGTAAACCGCGGTAGCGGCGGTCAAGGCGCCCTGATCGGCGGGCGGCGCGATGGGCGGCGTGATGGGCGGCGGCGCGGGCGGCTGGTACATCTGCCCGCCTGCGGGCGGCGTGCCATACGCAGTCGTACCGTAGGCCGGAGGAGCCGGCGCGCCGTAGGCCGCCGCCGGCGCAAGGACCGCCTCGCCGCTGGAGCCAAGGTACATCGTGCTCACGTAGCAGATCGCGAAGGGGCCGGCAGCGATCTCGAAGATCAGCGTCAGGATGGAGCTGAATGCAGACGAGGACCGGCCGATCAGGGAGATCACCAGCATGATCGCGAAGAAGGCCGCACCGAGCACGATGATCGTGCCGAAGGTCTTCCACCAGCCCACGCCCTTGACCATCTGGCTGCTGGTGCGCGCCGCGTCGCCGAACGTGAGACCGCGGTCGGCGATCAGCGGCAAGACGTAGAGCCAGGTCGTGCCCAGCCAGGCGCCGAAGACCAGGACCGCGATGATGCCGATGATGGGGATGATGGCCACGATGCCGCACCCGATGGAGATGCCGGCGATCACGAGCCAGAAGACGATGAAGGAGCCGAACTTGCGGAAGCCGCCGAAGAGATCGGCGAAGTTCACCCCGCGATTCTCGCGGGCCGCGCCGATGACCATCTCGAACAGGCCGCCGTAGAACACCATCGCCAGGACCGAGACGATCAGGTAGCCGACAACGCCGATGATGAACGCGACGATCAGGGTCCCCACGCCGAGCCCCGTGATACCAGTGGACGAGTTGTTCGAGCCGATGGCGATGCCCCCGATGCTCACTGCCATCATCCCCGCCACGATGGCGAACACGATGAGGGCGATCACCCCTACGATAAGGCCCACGACGAGACCCGCAAGGATCAGCCAGCCGATATCCCGACGCCACAGCTCCCACGCTTTGGCGAACACATCGCCGATACTCATAGGTCCCTCCCCGTATGCGCGCCTGCCGGCGTACCTGTCAGTCGGTCGTGTTACGAGCCAGCCTCTCGCAGTTGCGCGACTTTGTCACGTAGTGTGCCCTAACGAGCACGCCGTGACCATGCCTCGCGCTCAAAGGCTCGAAGCCGGAGGCTCGGGCGCCGGCGGCGCCTCGGGTGTCGCCGGCTGCGCCGGCGCTTCGGGCGCCACGGGCTGCGTCACCGCGGTCTGCGGCGCCGCCGGCGCCGCCTCCTGCGCCTCATAGGCAGAGCGGGCCGGCGGCGTGAGCGGCGGCGGGGCCGGCGCGTAGGCCTGTCCCTGGTCGACGGCCGGCGGCGGTCCGGCCGCGGGCGCGACGTACGGCGGCGCCGGCGGGAGCGGCGCCGTGCTGTACGGAGCCGCCGGCGCCGAGTAGGCCGGCGGCCCGGCCGGCGCCTGCCGCGGCCAGCCGAGCACGGCATCGATGAGCTGCCCCTCGCTGCGCGCCTGGAAGTACATGGCGACCACGTAGGTCAGAACGAACGGATACAGCACGATCGAGGCGATGGCGCCGATGAAGGGGATCATGCCCAAGGCGAAGCTCACCGCGCCCACCACGAGTTGCAGCAGGAAGAGCACGAGAAAGGTCCACCACCAGCCGGTGCCGTGCACGAGGCGCCGGCTCTCGCCCATCGCCTGGGTCACTCCGAGGCCGCGATCGACGATCACCGGGAACACGTACACCCACACGATCAAGAGGTAGATGTAGGCCACCATTGCCGCCAGCAAGACGACCACGCCAAGCCCGGCGAGGATCCCGGAGCCGGCGGCCGCTCCACCGACGATCACGGCGGTGGGTACGACGAAGACGGCAGTGATGACGAGGCCGAGCAGAACCGCCGCCCAGATCACCTTGCCGAACATGCCGAAGCCCGTGAACGCGTCGCCGTAGGCCATCTCGCGACCCTCACGGACGCGCCTGAACACGCCCGAGAGGATGCCCACGTACAGAGGCACCGAGAGGAACAGCGTCACCAGGACGATGGCGACCGACCCTATCCCGATGAGCGCCCAATTCAGCGAATCCATGCCGGTGACGGTGCCCTGTGAATCCACCTGCAGACCGCTGATGCTCGCGGCGAACGTCGCGAAGAAGATGACCACGGCGGCGACCGCCGGCACGATGCTGGCGATGAGCATGCCCACGATCAGCGGGCCGATGTCTTTGACGAAGAGCCCCCACGCGTCCCTGAACAATTTGCCGATGTCCACGACCTCAACCTCCCGCGCCGGGGGAAGCTGGCGCCTGCCCGATAGCCGCGTCGATCAGGTGGCCCTCGCCGGTGGCCTGGAAGTACATGCTGAGCACGTACGCCAGCTCAAACGGCACGGCCAGCAGCCCCACGATGAGACCCACGACCGGGATCACGTTGAGCACCGACACGATGATGCCCACGACCAGCGAACCGACCAGCCAGGTCAGGAACGTGATGAAGTACCCCGGCGCGGCGGCGAGCCTGCGGCTCTCCGACATCGCTTCGCCGACGCTGAGACGGCGGTCCACGACCAGGGGCAGCGCATAGATCCAGAGCGTCACCAGGATCAGCCCCGGGATCACCAGCAGCGCGTAGCCGATGCCGATGAGAACACCGAGGATCACAAACGCCACGGCGACGGCCCCGATCTCATCCGTTTCCTTCATGTCGGCGAACGTTGCCGGACGCCGCTCGCGCACGCGGAGCACGATCATGCGGAACATCGTCGCCGCGGCCCACGCATAGGCCAGGAGTCCCACGACGAACACCAGGATGAAGGCGAAGAACGCCGACGCGGACCCGAGGATGCCGCCCGCCGCGCCGCCGAACCTCATGAGGCCGATGCCTCCGGCCATCACCGCGAAAAGCACGGCACTGGCCACGCCTACGATCACGGAAGCGATCAGGGCGGTCACAAGCAGGGGTCCCAGATCGAGCTTGAAAAGCCCCCAGGCATCCTTGAAGCACTTGCCGATGTCCATGTCGTCACCCTCCGCCACGACGTGTATCGTCGCGCTCGTTTGCCCTCAAGGGGGTGTCTTCGCCCCGGCGCGCTGCTACCCTTGGCCCAGTCATGCGCGAGTGTACCCGTAGAGACTTCTTGAGAATCGCCGGCGTGGCGGCCGCCGGGGCGGCGTTGGCCGGGGCCGGCTGCGGTTCGCAGCCGGCCATCGCGCCGCCCTCCAACGACCGCCTCGCATCGTCTGCGCCGCCGAAGGTTCGCCGGCGGCCGCCGCTGGCCGTGGCCCGCGGCGGCGACGCCGCGGGCATCACGGCGGCCGCGATCGCCGCCCTCGGCGGCATGAAGGCCTTCGTCAAGCGCGGCGACGACGTCATCGTCAAGCCCAACATCTGCACCGGCTATCACGGGCCGGAGTACGCGGCCACCACCAACCCCGACGTGGTAGGCGCCCTCGTCGGGCTGTGCCTGGCCGCCGGCGCCTGCCGCGTGCGCGTCATGGATTCACCCTTCGGCAGCCAGGCCGACGAGGCCTACACGAACAGCGGCATCCAGGCGGCCGTCGAGAAGGCCGGCGGCCAGATGGAAGTCATGGCGCCGGCCAGGTTCCGCGACTACACGATCCCCGCGGGGCTCGACCTCAAGCAGTGGCCGATCTACTCCGACATCCTCAGCTGCGACGTGCTCATCGACGTGCCCATCGCCAAAGATCACGGCATGACCAGGCTCACCCTGGGCGGCAAGAACCTCCTCGGCGTGATCCTCGATCCGGGCGCCCTGCACAGCAACATCGGCCAGCGCACGGCCGATCTGGTCAGCGCCTGCCGCCCTACCCTGACCGTCGTCGACGCCGTGCGCGTCCTCACCGCCAACGGACCCACCGGCGGAGACCTGAACGACGTCGAGAAGCTGGACACCGTGATCGCCAGCCCCGACATCGTCGCCGCCGACTCCTTCGCGGCCACTCTCTTCGACCTGAGCGGCGGCGATATCCCCTACGTGCAAGCCGCCTACGACATGGGCCTCGGCGAGATGGACCTCGACAAGGTCGACGTCCGCCGCGTCTCGGCCTGACCAGCGGCCGGGCACGATCCGGTCCACATGAGCGACTCCCCGACCAGCCTCCTCCACGACGCGCCGCTGCGCGCGGCCACCACGCGCCACGAAGAGATGATGGTCGAGGCGCGGCGCATCGTCGATGCCGGCAACGATCGCGGCCTCGTCCTGCGCCTCACCGGCGGACTCGCGGTGCGCCACTACGCGATCGACCTCGAGTTCGCGGAGCGCGACTACAGCGACATCGATCTCATCGGCCTGGCGCGACAGGCCGGCGAGATCGGCGCACTGTTCGGCGAGCTCCGCTACCTGGAGAACCCGAGCGTCGCCACGGCCACGCTCGGCAGCCAGCGACAGTACTTCAAGCGCCCTCGCCGCGCCGAGTCCCACGCCCACATGCACAAGAGGGCGCACTTCGCTCCGCCGATCCCGGGTCCCCCGCCGCTCGACCACGTCGACGTCTTTCTCGATTGGATGAAGATGGATCACGCCCTCGACTTTCGCGACCGTCTGGACATCAACACCTACGCCATCGACCCAGCGGATCTCTTCCTCAGCAAGCTGCAGATCCAGAAGCTTAATGAGAAGGACGTGCACGATGTGGTCACTCTGTGTAAAGACGTCTACGTGGACTTCGAGCCACGCCCCGGCGTTCTGGACCTGGAGCACGTCGCCGACACCTGCGCCCGCGACTGGGGGCTGTACATCGACGTCATGACCAACATCGACATCGTGCTTGAGCACCTCGTCGACTACGACCTCAGCCCGCGCGAGCTGGCGCGCATCGGCCGCACCCTCGAGCTCGCCCAAAGCATGATGACGGAGCACACCAAGACCTTGCGCTGGCGCCTACGCTCGCGCCTCGGCAAGCGGTTACGCTGGTACAACGAGGTCGAAGGTCAGTTCGCGGGGCGCAGCGACGGCGACCGCGTCGCGTCACGCGGGGTCACCGGCGCGATCGGCTGATCCGGCTTTCTGGCGCCTCTCCCCCCAACGCATCTCCGTGGTTCACCCCAGTCGCGGCCCGGTTCTCGCTGGTGACGCGGGGCACCGCGTCAGCCGGCGGCGTCGACGGCCGAGAAGTCGCGGTCTCCCAGCCCCGCCGCGAGGGCGCGCGCGTAGACGCCGGCCACAGTCTTGGCCAGCGGCAGCTCCAGCTCCAGCGCCGCCGCCGTCTCGTCGACCAGCCGCATATCTTTGTCGGCCAGCGCCAGCGAGAAGGCCGTGCGCACCTCTCCCCCGCCCAGACTCTCGAGCTTCCCGAGCGTCCAGGCCGGCAGGATCTCCGTGCGCGCGAAGGCGTCGAGCAGCTTCTCCCTGCGGACCCCGTCCGCGGAGCCGAGCCTGAGAGCCTCGGAGCCCGCCACCATGGTCGCGAGCAGGAATGCGTTCAGGGCCAGCTTGGTGGCGCTGCCGGCGCCGCTCGGGCCGAGGTGCAGCGTCGCCCGGCCGAGGACGTCGAAGAGCGGCTTCGCCGCCGCGACGTCCTCGGCCGGGCCGCCCACGAGGATCACCAGCATGCCTTTGACGGCCGCGCCAAGACTGCCCGAGACCGGGGCGTCGAGTACGCGCACCCCTCGAAGATGGGCTTCCGCGGCCAGCTCCCGGGACTCCGCCGGCGACACCGTCGACATGTCGATCCACAGCCTGTCGCCCGGCGCCCCGAGAAAACCGCTCTCGCCCTGTGCCGTAGCGCGTAGGGCGGCCGCGTCGGCCAGCATCGTGATCAGAAACTCGGAGCCGGCGGCGGCGGCGCGCGGCGTGTCGGCGACGGCCGCGCCGCGCGCCTCCAGAGCGGCGGTCCGCGCTCGCGTGCGGTTGTACACGGCGAGCTCGTGGCCGGCGTCCAGCAGCCGGCCGCCCATACGCTCGCCCATCATCCCGGTGCCGATCAGCGCGATCTTCATGGCTACTCACCATCCTGTTCTTCGACGTGTTCGTGCCAGCGGCGCCGCGTGCCGACCTTGGCGCGCCAGCGCCAGGGCCGTGTCTTCGGCGCCGTCTCGATGGCCTGTGTCAGCCGCTGCAGCGCGGCCCTCACATGGTCTTCCTCCGCGGACGCAAGCCCATAGACCCCGAGCGACTCCGTGCAGCGCCGCAGGTTCTGCGTGACGTCGTAGTACAGCCCCCAGTCGCGCGCACAGAGCTCGGCAAGATATGTCACGTTCACCGTGCCCGGGGAATCCTCGTCGGCGAGCGCGTCGTCCTTGAGGAGCGTCACGATGTCGCGCAGGTCACGCTCCTCCGCCCTGAACACCTGCAGCTTGGTGAGCAGCAGATCGCCGGCCGACACCGTGTACGGCTCGAGGGCAAGACGATCGCGAAGGTCCAACCTGTGATCCATGCGGAACTCATCGAGGAAGATGTCCACGTGGTCCTCGGCGTGGACGGCGTAGGCGCCGTCGGCGCTTCTGTGGGCGCAGTCGCGCATGAACTGGGCCTGGCCGAGCATGGTCGCCTCGCGCACATGGATGCGTTCGCGGTAACCCAACGTCTCGAAGAGACCCACGAGCCCCACGACCTCTCGGGCCAG
>JAPLCL010000405.1 GCA_026392265.1 Actinomycetota bacterium | reverse complement strand
GCGATGTGCACGATCTCCGGCGGCGAGAGCGAGTGGATGTGGATCGAGTACCTCGCTTTGATGCCGCTGAAGACCTGCTCGAACCAGCAGATGTCGAGGTCGGGGTGCAGGCCGCCCTGCATCATGATGGCGGTGCCGCCGAGCGCCAGGGTCTCCTCGATCTTGCGGTGGATGTCTGCCTCGGCGAGCAGGTAGCCCTCCCCGCTCCCCGGCTTCTTGTAGAAGGCGCAGAAGCGGCAGCCCGAGAGGCAGTAGTCGGTGTAGTTGATGTTGCGGTCGACGATGAACGTGACCTCGTCGACGGGGTGAAGGCGGCGCCGCACGGCGTCGGCGCGCGCGCCGACGCCCAGCAGGTCGCCGCCGACGAGCAAAGCGAGAGCTTCGGCGTCGCTGAGGCGGGCGCTGATCGGGCAGCGCTCGTCGGCCGCCTGATCCACGGCGTTCACTCGACGCCCTCCACGTCCAGGACCAGCTCAAAGCGCACCACGTGGTCGCCCTGGGGGCCGTGGTCGACGGTGACCGGCAGGCCGTCGATCTCCTCGTCGCCGGGAAGGATGGCGAAGCCCAGGCCGGTGTGAAACGCGATGGAGCCCGCGTTCACCGGCCCGGTGACGGCCCGCACCACCGGGCGTCCGGCGGCGCGGGCCAGGGTGAAGAAGCGCCGATACATGTCGCGGGCCAGCCCCACGCGGCGCCAGGCCGGATGGACGCCGGCGAAATGTATGTAGGCCTCGTCGTCGTGGTCCGGACAGAAGAAGCCGACCAGAAAGCCGATGAGCTCGTCTTCGTGCTCGACGACCAGCGAGGTGCTGCGAAAGTGCGCGAAGAAGACCTCGGGCAGCATGGCCCGCAGGTCGCGGCCGCCCCACCACTCGGGCATGACCGCCTGGACGCGATCCCAGTCGTCCGGGATCGGCCGGCGGAAGATGAGGCTGGTGCAGGACACGGCGGGCGCCGGCCTCAGACGGTCCCGGCCGCGGCGGCCGAGGTAGCCGCCGGCGCTGCAGCGGCCGCCGAGGTGGCCGACGGGTCGGCCGAAGGCGAATCCGCGGCCGCCTCATCGATGACGGGCACCGCGTCGAGCTCGCCGATGGCGGCGGCGCGCCGGTAGAACTCGCGGAGACCGGCGCGATACTCCGGCGTGAAGCCGAACTTGAGCTTGTCGAAGTACTCCATGAGGTAGCGCTGGCTGAAATCGTAGCGCTGCGCCGCGGCGGCGGCCGTCTCGGCCGGGTGCGCGGCGCAGTCGTCGCGCGAGGCCAGCAGGGCCGCCCCCACGGCGGCTGCCGCCGCCGGCCGGGCGGCCGTGAACTCGCGGCGCACGGCGCACACGGCGAAGACCATCGGCAGGCCGGTGACCTTCTGCCATTCGGCGCCGAGGTCGTAGTGGTACGGATACACCTCGGCGCGCAGCACGTACAAGGCCTCGTCGCCGATGAGCAGCAGGCCGTCGAAATCGGCGAGGACCTCGGCGAGCGACCCGCGGCGAGGCGCGAACTCGGGCTCCAGACCCCACTCCCGGCAGAGCACCTTGAGCAGGCAGATGGAGGTGGCGCTCTTCTCGGTGAGGGCGATGCGGCGCACCTCGCTCAGCGGGACGCGCGTGAAGAGCTGCACCGAGTCGACGGCGCCAAGCGAGCTGATCGACACCTGCGGCAGCAGCGCCAGCTCGCCGGCGTCGCGCGCGTAGGCGATCGAGGACGGCAGGGCCACGTCGAGCGCCCCGTTCACCAGCATCTCGTTGAGCGCCGACGGGTAGCCCTCGACGATGGTGGCAGCTACGCCGCGGGCGGCCAGCTCGCGCTCGAAGTGGTGGTAGAGCGGGAAGCAATTGACGAACTCGATGCGCCCGACGCGCACCGGGTCGGGGAGCGCGCCGTCCGCGGGCTCGTCCGCGCGGCCGGCGACTTCAGGCGTCGTCATCGTAGCGCCGCACGACGTTGTACAGCGTGTCGCGCTCCACGGGCACGCGGCCGGCGGCGCGGATGACGCGCACCAGCTCAGCCTTACTGAGCTCCTGCCCCGTGTCGACGCCGGCCGCGTGGCTGATCTTCTCCTCGACCACGGTGCCGTCGAGGTCATTGACGCCGAACACCAGCGAGACCTGGGCCAGCTTGAGCCCCACGTTGATCCAGAAGGCCTTGATGTGGCGGAAGTTGTCGAGGACGAGCCGCCCCACGGCGAGCATCTTGAGATCGTCGAAGCCGGTAGGGCCCGGCAGCTCGCTGAGGCCCGTGTTGGCCGGCTGGAACGAGAGCGGGATGAAGGCGTTGAAGCCGCCGGTATCGTCCTGCAGCTCGCGCAGGCGCAGCATATGGTCGGCGAGCTCCGCCGGCGTCTCGACATGGCCGTAGAGCATCGTGGCGTTCGACTTGAGGCCGGCGCCGTGGGCGGCGCGCATCACGTCGAGCCATTTCTGGCCGCTGATCTTCTGCTCGCAGATGAGGTCGCGCACGCGCCCGCTGAAGACCTCGGCGCCACCGCCGGGCAGCGAGCCGAGGCCTGCCTGCTTGAGCTCGGCCAGTACCTCGGCGACGCCCTTGCCGCTGATCTTGGCGAAATGCGCGATCTCGCTGGCGGTGAACGCCTGGATGTGCACGTCGGGGGCCAGCTCCTTGAGGGCGCGCATCATCTCGAGGTA
>JAPLCL010000101.1 GCA_026392265.1 Actinomycetota bacterium | reverse complement strand
CGACTACGGCTTATGCCGACGTCGCCGTCATCTGCATCCCGTGGGTCCTGGGCACGACCAGCCGGTCCGGGGCGCGCATGGGGCCGCGCGCCCTGCGCGAGACGTCGACCATGTGGGCCTTCCAGAACGGGCTCGAGCCGTTCTACGACGGCGAAGCCGGGGTGAAGCTCCTCGGCGGGGTGCGCTGGGCCGACTGCGGCGACGTCGTGATCGGGCCCATGTGGACGGCGGAGCGCTACCACGCCGCCGCCGTCGAGCGGCTGCGGCCGCTGATGGAGACAGGCGTCTTCCCCGTCACGCTGGGCGGCGACCACTCCATAACGTATCCGGTACTCAAGGCTCTCAGCGAAGCGCGCGAGGGCGAGCCGTTCCAGCTCGTCCAGTTCGACACCCACATGGACTACTGGGACGAAGAGGGCGGCCAGCGCTACTCGCACGCCAGCCCCATCATCCGCGCCCACGAATCCGGGTGGCTGGCCGGCCTCACGCAATACGGCATCCGCAGCCTGCACACCAGCGGCGACAACATCGCCCTCGCGCGCAGTCGGGGCGCCCATATCTTCTGGTGCGAGCAGGCGAAGGACACGCTCGTGGACGAGCTCGTCGAGCACCTCGAACCGGGCGTCGACACCTACATCACCTTCGACATCGACGCCCTCGACCCGAGCATCGCGCCGGGCACCGGCACGCCCGAGCCCGGCGGCTTCAGCTACTACGAGGCCAAGGCGATCCTGCTGGCCGTCTGCGCGCGCTGCACCGTGATCGGTATGGACCTCGTCGAGGTGGCGCCGCAGTACGATGGCCCCGGCCAGCTCACGGCGCTGCACGGCGCGCGCCTGATCCTCGACACCGTCGGCGCGGTGTTCCGGCGGCGGGCGGAGCTGGGGTAGGCCCCCCGCGACTGCTACTTCGCCGGTCGCAGCCGGAACGCCGACCAGGTATCGTCGACGCTCACGAGGCCCAGCGGTCGCATGCCCATCCTCTCGGCGAGCGCCCAGATGTCGTCGCGGTTCATGTCCAGCCCTGCCGCTTTGGCGCCCTTGCGGTAGAAGACCCAGAGCGCAGCCCCTGGGGCGAGCCCGGTGACGGCCGCCGGCATCTGCGCATCGAGCTCCGCGCGCGTGCTCACGAACAAGAACACGAGCTGGGCCTCGGTGGGCTCCACGAACGTGACGCCCTCGGGCAGCCCCAGCGACTCGACGACGCCGAGAACGCGGCTCAGGACGGCGATCGTGGTGCCTGGCTTGAGACGCGCCTTCTGGGCGACGGTCTTCGCGGTCATCAGACCTCCTGCGAGCGCGCCGACGTGGGCAGATCCATCGTGAGGTATACCCGCCTGGGGAATCCCGTGCACACTGGGAATCTGCCCCAACGTATTCGCACAACAAGCCTGGTCGAACAGGCGGCGGCACCGCGCCTGGTCCACGGCTGCACCGTCGTCGGTGACCCCGGCGGAGTCGAGCACCACATCCGCCGGCTCGGGCTCGAGCGGCCGAGCGCGTGCGAGCACGCGTTGCGCCGGCGGATGACCCACGCGGGGGGCACTGGCGATAGGGCTCTGGGTTGATCGTCTCGCCCGGATAGGGATCGGTGCGCGGCATGAAGCCGAAACCGTCATCGTGGAAGCTCGCGTATTCGGCGAGAACGTGCCGCGTAAGGCGCCGGAGTTGGTCGTTGAAACGGTCGAGCATCGCGTGGCTCTCGATGCGCAGCTTCTCGTGGGCGTCGCGCCGATGCTCAACAAGTAGGCGCCTCCCCGGTCATCGCACGTCGTTGATGACGAGCTGCACGCCTCCGAGGGCCAGGTGGACGTCGGTGGACCAACAACTCGCGACGCGACGTTGCTCCATGAGGTGAAGGCCCACGGCATCTGTCACGGTCAGGTTCTGATCCGAGAAGCGGCGCAGCAGGACTCCTGCGCCTGTCTGCTCGGCAGCCCCGACCGCGGCGATCCTCAGCGGTGCCATGGCCTCGATCATGGCGAGAAACTGAAGGGCACGCGTGCGATCGTAGCGCCGCAGGAACCACGCATGGCCCTCGGCGACGACGAGCGTCGTGGTCACCAGAGGTGGCGGCTCCGAGAAGAGGCGGCGGAAGAGCGGGTGGTACGAGTCAGACCGGTCCGCGAAGGCGATCAGCGCGGAAGTGTCGACGTACGACTCAGTCCTTGTGGCCATAGACCACGTCGTCGATGTTCCGGCTGGACTCGGGATCGCCCGTTTCTACCATTCCCGCGTAGCGCATCCAAGGGCTCGTCTCATCGACCGGCAGCGCGCTGCGCAGAGCACGACGGAAGTACTCCGCCAACGACAGACCGAGGCGTGAGGCCTCGCGCTTCGCGGCCAGGTACTCGTCTTGTGGCAGGCTGATTTGCGTGCGAATCATGATAACACTCTACATTTATCTGTTATCAAATACAACCACTCCGGGGAACGGCGCCAGGGCCTGCTTGAGCGCCAGGGCGACGCGTCAGGTTGATCCGCTTGTCAGACGACGCGTCACAGTTCCAGCTCGAGGTAGCGCGCCTGGTGCGGGTTGAGTCGATACGCATCGATATCGTGGAAGCCGAGACGCTCATACAGGCGCTGCGCGGCCTGCATCGATGACAAGGTGTCGAGGCGGACTCTTTCGTACCCCGCCGCGCGGGCCACACCGACCACCGCCTCAGACAGGCGCATGCCGAGACCTCGGTCGCGCGCGGCCGGAACGACGTAGAGGCGCTTGATCTCGGCGACTCGCGGGGGCTCGAACGGGCGCAGCGCCACGCAGCCCACGGCTTCGGCGCCATCAATCGCGAGGAACAGAGCGCCCGAAGGCGGTACGTACTCGCCGGGGAGCCCCTCCAGCTCGGAGGCGATGTCCTGGAAGTCGAGGTCGATGTCGAGCGAGGAAGCGTACTCTTCGAACAGACGCCTGGCCGCATCGACGTCGTCTCGCGAAGTCGCCTGCACGATCTCGGTCAACGACTACCCTCCCGGTGTGCCCGACAAGGGTTTCACAGACTGTGTAAGACCCTGGATGCAGACTGCCCCTTTCTGTGTAAGACGCTACCACCGAAATCGGAGGGAGACCAGAAGAACCTGCATCGCGCCGCTCTTTCGCTCCCGTGCCGGACTGCAGTCGGGCGGCAATCGCAGTCCGTGTAAGCCGCGTCACAGACCATCGCACGGGCCGCGCACTCACGCCGTGGAACGTCGGGAAGCTACGGGCGACCGGCGGCGTGACGCCGGGTAGAGCGGGCAGGCGGGAACCGTGGGGAGAATGCCCGCCCGCCCCGCCCGGCGCTGCGCCGTCGGAGCTGTCGCGCCGGACCTATGCAGGCAGGAAGACGCTGAAGGTCGAGCCCTCGCCTGCGGCGCTCGACACCTCGAGGCGGCCACCGGCGCGCTCCACGAGGCGCTTGACGATCGCCAGGCCGAGACCGTTGCCCTCGAGCTCGCGGGTCTCGGGGCGCTTCTCGCGGAAGAACTCGGTGAAGATGCGCTCGAGGTTGGCTTGCTTGATCCCGAGGCCGGTATCGGCCACGTCGAGACGCAGCCAGTCACCGTCGCCGCCGCCCTTGACCACGGCGGCCATTACCCTCACAGAGCCGCCGTCGCGGTTGTACTTGACCGCGTTGCCCACGAGGTTGCTCACGACCAGACGCAGGTCGTCGGGGGCGACGAGGACCTGGGGCAGGTCGCTCGGCAGGTCGAGGACGCCGCCGATGTCTCGTACCGCCATGACCTCGCGCTGCACGTCCAGAGCCTCGTCCACGAAGGACGCAAGGGCGACGAGCTCCACGTCGTCGTCGTTGCTCGTCTGCTCGATGCGGCTGAGTGAGAGCAGGTCGCTGATCAGGCCGGTGAGGCCGTCGAGGCGCGCGTCGGCGCGCGCCACCATGGTCAGATAGGGCTCGAGCTCATCCCCGAGGCTCTTGTCCTCGAGCACCTCGAGCACGCCCTTGACCGAGCCCAAGGGAGAACGCAGCTCGTGCACCATCATGCGGATGAAGCGCGACTTCTCGGTGGCCAGGCGCCGGACCTCGCTGATGTCCGACAGCGTCAGGATACGGCCCAACGCGGCGCCGTCTTCGGCGCGGAACGTGACGATGCTCGCCATGTAGCTCTGCTCGTCGATGTCGAGCTGCTTGACCGTGCGGTCCTTGACCGGCGCCGCCAGCTGCTCGCACAGGGGCGCCAGGGCGCCGTCCCCGAGCAGCTCCTGCGCCGGCCTCATGAGCACCTCGGCCTCGGACTTGCCGAGCAGTCCGGTCATCGCCCGGTTGGCGAGGACCACGTCGCCCTCTCGGTTGACCACGAGCACGGCGTCGCGCAGCGAGCTCACCAGCGAGTGCGTCTGCGTCTTCTCCTCGGTCAGGGCGAGCAGGCTGGCCTCGTGCTCGACGCGCAGCCGCTCGGCCTCGACGCGCGCGTGGCGGTGCCGCAGCAGCGTCTCGACCACGCCGAGCAGGTCGTCGGGCGTGAACGGCTTGGGCAGAAAGAAGTCCACGCCCTGCCGCGTCGCCGCCACCGCCGTGTCGATGTTGGCGTAGGCCGTGATCATGCAGACCATCGCCTCGCAGCCGCGCTCGCGCATGCCGTGCAGCAGGCTGAGGCCGTCGGTGTCGGGGAGGCGGTAGTCGAGCAGCGCGACGTCGAAGTCGCGGCGCGCGATCTGGGCCAGCGCCTCGGCGCCGTCCCCGGCCGCTTCCACATCGTAACCATCCATCTCAAGGATCGTCCTGATCCCGGAGCGCACGCCGTACTCGTCGTCGACGACGAGGATGCTGCCCGTGGCCATGGTAGTCCCTTCCCTAGTGCCTGCCCACGCCGGCGCGCTCCTCGACGACCTTGAGGAGCTGCTTGCCGGTCACGGGCTTGTCGATGAACTGGTCGAGGCCGGACCACGCGCGCAGGCCCTCGGCCTCGCCGTCAAAACGGCGGCCGGTCTCGGCGGCCACGCCGGAGAGCATGACGAGCGGCACGCCGCGCAGGCGCTCGTCCTTGCCGATCTGGTAGCCCAGGCGAAAGCCGCTGTCGACGTGGTCCATCATCAGGTCCAGGAAGATGATGTCGGGCTTGGCCGTCTCGAGGAGGCTTAGGGCCTCGTCCGACGCTTCGGCGGTGAGCACGGTATGCCCGCGCGCCTCGAAGAACACGCGCTTGGCGTCGAGGAAGTCCCGGTCGTCGTCGACGAACAGGATGGTGAAGGTGGGGGTCATCCCGTCATGCTCCTTTCGTGGGTGGCGTGGGTCATGGGCAGCTCGATGTGGAACGTCGTGCCCTGCCCCGCTTCGGAGTCGAACCAGATGGTGCCTTG
>JAPLCL010000067.1 GCA_026392265.1 Actinomycetota bacterium | reverse complement strand
AGGGTGACCACGTGACCTTGAGCAGATACGTGCCCGGCCGGTCGACATCCACGGCGAAGCCACGGTGCCCCATGCGCGTCACCTGCGCCGTGCCACCGTTCAGGCCCACGGCGAGCGGCTCGGCGTCGCGCCGCTGAATATCGCCCGCGATCGCGAGCTGCCGCCGGACGTCAGCGGCCTGCTGATCGCCGGGCAGCTCGACGAGGAGCAGCTGCCCGCCTTCGCCGGCAATTCCGAGCTGCAGGGCGCGCTGGCCGCGGCCATCGTTGACGGTCTGCCGACCCTCGCCCTTGGCGGAGGCGCGCTCCTGTTGCTGCGTCGCCTGTCCGACAGCCACGGGCGCAGCCACGAGCTCGCCGGCGTCGTACCTGCCGAGGCCGAGCTCCTGGAGTGGTACGAGCGCCCCCGCTACGTGCGCGCCCAGGCGGCGCGCGGCAACCCGTTCGACGAGGGCGACAACCTGCTGTACGAGCTCTTCGATCTCGAGTTCCTTCTGCTGGAGCAGGAGTCGTTCGCCTATCACGTGGGCGACGCCGGCGAGACTGGTCAGGCCGAGGGCTTCGCCTTCGGGCGCTGCCTGGCCACCACCCTGTACCCCTCCCTCCCCAGATGCCCGGGGCTGGCCGCGAGCTTTGTCGCGGCCATGCGTCTCGCCGGACCCCGCGCGTGAATCACCCTGTCGCCACGGGTGTCCGCGCGCTGCGTTTCGCTCTGGCCAAGACGGCCGCGGCGGAGCTGCGGCGGTGACCTTGGCGGGTATCGAGGCGCGCCTCAAGTCGCGGCGCGGGCTGCTGGCACTCTGGCTTGGTGGCACGGCGGCCGTCGCCCTCGTGGCCCTTCTGATGTACCGCGGCGGGCTGCCCGGCTGGGACGACGCCGCCCACGTGTACAAGGTCTTTCTGCTGCGCCGCGGCGAGTCGGTGTTCTGGGACGACTTCTGGTACGGCGGCGGCTACGGCGCCGTCAACTACGGGTTCGTCTTCTACCTTCTCGCCCTGTACGTGCCGTCGAAGCTCATCGTGGTCGCCGCCGCCGGCGTGCTGCCCGTCCTCTACTACATCTACCAGCGGGACATGTGGGGGATCGACGACGTCTGGCCCGCCTGGGTCTTCGCCGGGACCATGAGCGTCTACCTCGCCCACGGTCAAAACCCCTTCGTCCTCGGTCTGGCGCTGACCGTGGGCGGGCTGGCCCTGCTGGCGCGAAAGCGGCCACTGTGGGCCGCGCTTGCCGTGGGCATCGGCATCTTCGCCAACCCCATGGCCTTCGTCGTGTGCCTGCCGTTCATGCTGTCCGACGTCGTCGCGCGGCCGGCCCTGCGCCGCCGCTACCTGTGGTTCGTGGCCGCGGTCGCGCCGTTCATCGCGCTGCGCGTCGTGCTCGGCGCCGCCTTCAGCGAGCCGGGCGGCTACCTCAACGAGACCTCGCAGCTCCTGCTCTATCTGGGCTTCGCGCTCGCCGGCCTGGCGCTGTCCGGCGTCAACGCCGCTCACCCACGCCGGCCGTTCGTCATCCTGTTCTTGACGTACGCGGCCGTCTGCGTGCTCTCCTTCGTGACGCCGGGCAGCCCATTGGGCAACAACATCGGGCGCTTCTTCTTCGTGTTCGGCCTGCCGCTGCTGTTCCTGCTCAGGCACTCCCGGCTGCAGCGGCCGTTTCCGTACGGCGACCTGGCCGTCATACCGATCGTCTTGTTCGGGCTCCTGCAGATCAGTGCTCCCTACAGTCACTTCACGCGCACCGACGAGTGGCCGCAGACGCGGGCCAGCTTCTTCGCCCCGGCCCTGGCCGCGGCGGCGCGGTACTACGATCCGAACTACCGTATCCACGTCGTGGCGCTGCGGCGCCACTGGGAAGCGGACTACTTCCCGGAGGCCGGCTATCCCATCACGCGCGGCTGGTATCGGCAGGCAGATGCGATCCACAACAGCCTCTTCTACACGCCCTACCATGCCGCGAACTACGTCGCCTGGCTGCGCCGCATGGGCGTACAGTACGTCTTCCTGCCCGCT
>JAPLCL010000029.1 GCA_026392265.1 Actinomycetota bacterium | reverse complement strand
TGCTCAAGCACAACTGACCTGAGCAAAAGCCTTGGTCCTCCTCATCGCGATCGTCGCTCTGGCGCTCGTCTTTGACTACACCAACGGCTTCCACGACACCGCCAACGCCATCGCCACTGCGGTGTCGACGCGCGCCCTTTCGCCGCGCGCCGCAGTAGCGCTGGCGGCGAGCCTCAACCTGATCGGCGCGCTCGTTTCGACGAACGTAGCGACCACCGTCGGCAAAGGCATCGTCGATACCGACCTCGTGACCTTGCCTCTCGTCCTGTCCGCGCTCATCGGCGCCGTCACGTGGAACTTCGTGACCTGGTACTTCGGTCTGCCTTCCAGCTCGTCGCAGGCGTTATTCGGCGGGCTCATCGGGGCCATGCTCGCGGCCGTCGGCGTGTCGGGCGTCGAGTGGGGTGGCGTCGTCACCAAGATCATCCTGCCCATGGTCCTCTCGCCGGTGATCGGCTTCGGGGCGGCCTGGCTGCTCATGACCGCCCTCTACTGGATCGTGCGCCGGCGCTCGCCCGAGCCGGTCAATCGCACCTTTCGCGGCCTGCAGTGGTTTTCCACCGGGTTCATCGCCTTCTCCCACGGAGGCAACGACGCCCAGAAGACGATGGGCATCATCACGCTCGCCCTCCTCTCCAGCGGCGTGATCGATACCTTCGAGGTCCCGTTCTGGGTCAAGATCGCCTGCGCATTGGCGATGGCAGCGGGGACCTACTCCGGCGGCTGGCGCATCATCCACACCATGGGCTCCAAGATCATGAAGCTCGACCCGATCCATGGCTTCGCCGCCCAGACCAGCGCCGCGACCGTCATCCAGGTGGCCACCCACTTCGGCTTCCCGGTGTCCACGACCCAGACCATCACCGCGGCGATCCTGGGAGTCGGCTCGGCGCGGCGCGTGTCCTCGGTGCGCTGGGGCGTCGCCGGCAATATCGCCGTCGCCTGGGTCCTCACGCTCCCCGCGGCGGCGCTCGTGGCCGCCGGCATCTACCTCGCCGGCGTCGCCATCTTCTGAGCGCCCGCTCGTGCCTGAAGGCGCGCCGCCGTTGGGTTGACCAATCGTCACCGGTGCCTCAGAGTTGCGCCGGTCGCCCCGCGTGTGACCGCCCTGCCCACCAACGCCAGGACCAAGATGTCGCGCGTGAACACTCGTCGCAGCGAGCTCGACTCCGCCCTCATTCGTCGTCCTCAGACGCGACTGACCTGAGCACCGGCCGTGGTCCTCCTCATCGCGATCGTCGCCCTGGGCCTCGTCTTCGATTACACCAACGGCTTTCACGACACCGCCAACGCGATCGCCACCTCGGTGTCGACGCGCGCGATCTCCCCGCGCGTGGCCGTCATCATGGCCGCGGGGCTCAACCTCCTCGGCGCCCTGCTCTACACCGGCGTTGCCAAGACCGTCGGCGAGGGCATCGTCAACACCGACCTCGTCACGCTGCCCCTCGTTCTCTCGGCGCTCATCGGGGCTGTGATCTGGAACTTCACGACCTGGTACTTCGGTATCCCGTCGAGCTCGTCGCAGGCGCTGTTCGGCGGCCTCATTGGGGCGATGATCGCCGAGGCCGGCCTGGACGGCGTCCTCTGGAGCGGCGTCGTCGACAAGATCATCATCCCGATGATCGGCTCGCCGTTCCTCGGATTCGTGGGGGCCTGGTTGCTCATGACCGGGCTCATCTGGCTCGTGCACAGACGCGCGCAGGCACCTGTCAACAAGTGGTTCCGGCGACTGCAGCCGATCTCCGCCGGGTTCATGGCCTTCTCGCATGGCGCCAATGACGCCCAGAAGACCATGGGTATCATCACCCTGGCGCTGTTCGCCAGCGGCCAGATCAGCACGTTTGAAGTCCCGCTCTGGGTCAAGGTCACGTGTGCTCTCGCCATGGCCCTGGGCACCTACTCGGGCGGCTGGCGCATCATCCATACGCTGGGTTCCAAGGTGATCAAGCTCGACCCGATCCATGGGTTCGCCGCCGAGACTGTCGCCGCCAGCGTTATCCAGCTCGCGACACACTTCGGCTTCCCGGTCTCGACGACCCACACGATCACGGCGGCCATCATGGGCGTGGGCTCCACGCAGCGGCTGTCCGCCGTGCGCTGGGGCGTCGCCGGCAACATCATGACGGCCTGGGTGCTCACGTTGCCGGCCGCCGGGCTGGTCGCCGCGGGCGTGTTTCTGCTGGGCACCTGGATCTTCTGAGGCCCGGGGGCGAAACGCCCGTCGGTTTCACTTCGAGTGAGTAAGCGACTACCATGAGGGCCCTGCCATACGCGCACATCGCCCGGCCGGGCGAAGAGCCTAGGCGAGCGCCGCGGCAACCCCGGCCGCCTCTCCAAGGAGCGTCATGAAGATCCGCCTCATCGAGCCCGAACCCCCTGGCATGCACGTGTACGCCAAGGTCCTGCTGCCACGCCTCGGCCTGCCCATCATCGCCGCAAAGCTCAAGGAGCACGGCCACGACGTGCTCATCTACAACTCGCAGATGGCGCCCATCGACTGGGAAGACGTCAACAGCGCCGACCTTGTCGGCCTGTCGGGCACCACCTCCACGACGACGACCGCCTACGAGTTCGCCGACGGCCTCCGCGCGCGCGGCATCCCCGTGATCATTGGCGGCTCGCACGTCACCTTCATGGCCGATGAGGCCCTCGGGCACGCGGACTATGTGGCCCGCGGCGAGGGCGGCGAGCAGATCATGCTCGAGCTCATCGAGGCCTTGAATGGCACCCGTGAGCTCGACCACATCGGCGGCCTGTCGTTCAAGCGCGACGGCGAGTCAGTGCACAATCCGCTGCGCGAGCGGCTCACCGACCTCGACGAGCTGCCGTTCCCCGACCTCAGACTGCTGGTCGGCAGCGAAAAGCTCACGACGATGCCCATCATGACGAGCTGGGGCTGCCCCTTCGCCTGCAACTTCTGCTCGGTCACGGCGATGTTCGGGCGCAAGTACCGTTTTCGCAGCGCCGAG
>JAPLCL010000400.1 GCA_026392265.1 Actinomycetota bacterium | reverse complement strand
ACCGAGCTGTGGCAGAAGCTCGACATCCCCGTGTTCCACTGGACCGGCTGGTACGACAACTTCCTGCGCGGCTCGCTCGAGGGCTGGCGCGGCATCCAGGAACGCAACATCTACGACACGGTGCGGCAGAACCAATGGCTCACCATCAGCCCCGCCGACCATGAACTGACCACCGAAGAGACGGGGAAGGCTGGGCGCCTGAGCCTGGACGCTCAAGGGATCACCAACGACCGTATCTGCCTCTTCTTCGACCACTGGCTCAGGCACGGGGAGAGCGACGACTTCGCGCGGACGCCGCGCGTGCGCGCCTACATCCTGGGCGCCGACCGCTGGCGGGAGGCGGCCGACTGGCCGCTACCGGGGACGCGGTTCACGGACTTCTACCTGCGGGCAGGCGGCGGGCTGACGCCGCAGGCGCCCGCCGCCGAACCACCCGACGAGTTCGACTACGACCCGGCCGACCCGCCCGACTACTGGGTCGGCAAGGATGCGTGGGCAGCGGCCGGGACGCTCGCCGACCGGCGGCACCTCGTGGCCCGCCCGGACGTGCTCGGCTACGTCACGGCGCCGCTCGCCGAGCCGCTCGAGATCGTCGGTCCGCTCGAGGCCACGCTCTTCGTGAGCACCTCGGTGCCGGACACGGACTTCACCGTCACGCTGGTCGACATCTGGCCCGACGGCTACGCGCAGCTCGTGCAGGAGGGCATCCGCCGGCTGCGCTTCCGCGACGGCGCCGGCGAACACGCCGGGCCGCCGGCGGCCCCCGGCGAGGTCTACGAGCTGCGCCTCGACATGGCGGCGACGGGCTACGAGTTCGCCGCCGGCCACCGCGTGGGCGTGGAGGTCTCGAGCAGCGCCTTCGACCGCTGGGACCGTAACCCCAACACGGGCCACGCCTTCGGCGTCGACACCGCCGCCGACCTGTGTGTGGCCCACCAGACGGTCTACCACGACGGCGCGCGGCTGAGTCGCATCGTCCTGCCGCTCGCCCCCGCAGATGCCGACGCCTGAGGTGACCTCCGGACCCGGCGGCAAGCTGTCACTCTGGGTCAAGTTCGGCTACGGCGGCAACGAATGGTCCAACAGCCTCATCTGGACGTTCTACTACGCGCTGTTTCTGTACTTCATGACCGACATCGTGCGTCTGGGGGCGGTGTTCGCCGGCACGGTGATCGCCATCGGGACGCTGTGGAACGCCGTGTTCCAGCCGCTGGTCGGCGTGTGGTCGGATGGCCTGCGCAGCCGCTGGGGGCGACGGCGCCCGTTCCTCCTGGCCGTCGCCGTGCCCTACGCGGTCGTCAGCTGGCTGTTGTTCACCGACTGGGGTCTGGGGACGACGCTGACGAAGCTCTACTTCGTCGTCGTGGTGCTGGCCTACTTCACCTGCTACACGCTGCTCAACGTGCCGTACGGCGCGCTCGCCGCGGAGATGACGCAGGACTACGACGCGCGCACCAGCCTCAACGTCTGGCGCACCGGCGCCGCACAGATCGCCGCGCTCATGGGCGGTGCGCTCCCCCTCGTGCTGGCCGGCGCCTTCGAGGGCGTCGGCGGCAGCGCCGCCTTCGGCTGGTCGGCCGCCGCCGCGGTGCTCGGCTTCATGGCGATCTTCGGCATCCTGCTCACCTGGCGCGTGACGCGCGGGTACGAGCTGTTCCCGGAGGACACCCGGGTAGCCCTGCGTGACGTGCTCGGCACGCTGCGCAGCCGTTCCTTCAGGTACTTGATCGGCCTGTACGCCTTTGGCTGGGCTCCGGTCAGCGTCCTCGGCGCCGTGGCGATCTACTTCGCCCGCTACCAGATGGGCTACAGCGAGGCCTATTCGTCGGTCGTGCTCCTCGTCTGGTTCGCCAGCGGGATGCTGTGGCTGCCGCTGGTCACGTACTCGTCACGGCGCTTAGGCAAACGCTGGACGTACATCTGGTTCGTGGCCTTCTGGGCGCTCGTGCAGATGGGGTTTCTTCTGGTGCACGCCGGCAGCTCC
>JAPLCL010000073.1 GCA_026392265.1 Actinomycetota bacterium | reverse complement strand
GATGCCGGCGCCGGGGCGCACGAGGGCCGGCAACTGGTAGCACAGGGACTTGCCGCCGCCGGTGGGCATGAGCACGAAGGCGTCGCCCCCGGCGATGAGGTGCTCAATGATCTCCTCCTGGTCCGAGCGGTACGCGTGAAAACCGAAGACGTCGCGCAGCAGGGCGCGAGCAGAGGGCGGCGCGGCGGCCGTCAGATCGGTGGCGTGGGGGGAAGGCACGGCTCCGAGTGTAGCAAGGTTGACGGACGGCCGGGTCGGCGAGGTGTGGGATATGATGTCTCAACTAGGGAGGCTCATCATGAGATACAGCACCGCGAGTCTGGGCCGCGCATCGCGAGCGCCGCCGTCATCCTTCTGGGTGGCGCCGAGGGCGGCAGCCGCCTGGTGGTCGGCCCCGAAGACGGGCGCGCCGACCCCGTCGTGCCCATCGAGCGCGCCCTCCACGACGCGCACGAGATGGTCGGCGCCGGCACGCTGTTCCCCGACGAGTCGGGCCGGCCGGTGCTGCACCTGCATGCGGCCTTCGGCCGTGACGACAGGGTGATCGCCGGGTGCATCCGCGCCGGCGTCACCACGTGGGTCGTCGGAGAGGCCGTGCTGATCGAGCTGGTCGGCAGCAAGGCTTGCCGGCGCGTCGACCCGGCGACGGGCTTGGAGCTGCTGGACGTGTGAGGCGGCGCCGGAGCGGGGCTCCGGTGGAGGCGTGACGAGGGCGGGGCTCAAGGAGCCCCGCCCTCGTCACGTGCGCCCCTCGGAGTCGGTGTCCGGCGCCTACGTCCGCCTGCAGCGGAGTCCCGGGTCCGTAGCCGTGTCCGAGGAAGTCTTCGCATCGGGATCGCCTCCCGAATCGCGGCATTCTACACGTTTTGAGCATAAAGGCAATCGGATTGCTGAAGAATCACGCGGCGCCGCGTTTTCGTCAAGTGAGAAGCGGTCGTGCGAAGCCGAGTGCTACCATGCGTCATGGTTCCGCTCTCCGGAAGACGCCACCAGCCGCGCATCGCAGCGCTCTGGCTCGCGCTGCTCTGCGCCGCGGCGATCACCCTGAGTGCGCCGGCCGCGGCAAGTGCGTGGGCGCGGCATACGCCGGTCCCGATCCTGGTCTACCACCACGTGCAGGGGTACCAGGCCGGCAACTACCTTATGTACGTGAGCACATCTCAGTTCGCGAGCCAGCTGCGGTATCTGCGTGGTCACGGCTATCACCCCGTGACGATGCGGCAAGTGTGGGATGACTGGACGGGGAAGGCGGACCTGCCGCGGCGCCCCGTCGTGCTGTCGCTCGACGACGGCTACCCCGATCAGTATTTCAACGCCGCTCGCCAGCTGCGCAGGTATCACTGGCCGGCCGTGCTCAACCTCGTCGTCCACAACGGCACGGCTCTCAGAGACGTGCAGGTGCGCCGCATGGTCGACTGGGGCTGGGAGATCGGCTCGCACACCCTTGACCACGCGATCCTGACGCGCTGCTCATCGGCTACACTGCACCGCGAGCTCGTGGAGTCGCGGCGGGTCCTCGAGCACAAGTTCGGCGTGCCGGTGGACTTCTTCTGCTATCCCGGAGGGATCTACGACCGCCGGGTCATGCGCGCCGTGCGCGACGCGGGCTACCTGGCGGCGACCACGATCCACTACGGCGCGGCCACGCCGTACGGGCGCTACGCCCTCCCGCGCATCGCCGTCTACTGGGGCGAGTCCTTGTCGACGTTCGGCAGCAGGATGCGGCAGGCGGTCGCCCAGGCCCGTTAGCGGTACGCGAGTATGGACTCCAGCTCCCACCGGGCGCAAATGTGAACACCTCAGGTGACCGGATGTGTCCCAGGATGGTGTTATCCTCGCTGGGCTTCTGGACGCAATGGCAAAGGGGGACGCGGTGAACGTCGAGCTGGCGGTTCTTGCCGACTACGCAACGACGACGGCCGATGGAAAGCTGATCATCGCCGGCGTCTTCGACATGATCAGCGTTGCTTCGTTCCCTGCTCAGCATCCCGCCATGTACCTGGCTCTCAGGATTCACGGCGATGGGGCTGACATCGGAGCTCACGCGCTCGAGCTTCGCTTGGTCGATCCTGATGCGCGGGGCGTCGTTCCCGCCGTGACCAGCCGGTTCGAAGTGCCAGACCCGGGCGAACTATCGGCAATCGCCAACAGCCAGTTCGTCATCAACATGGCGAACATCGCCTTTGAGAAACCGGGACCATACGCCTTCGACATCCTGATCGACGAACGATATGAGCTGTCAGTCTCATTCGAGGTCCGCCAGCTGGCGCCGGCGTCACACGAGTAGCACTGGGATTCCGGTACCAGCTGTGACAGCCCCAGACTCTGAATACTCATCCGGGGCGTTCAAGAGGCTTCGTAGAACGCGCCGGAGCAAGAGCGACTGGGGGGAGCAGCACTTTGAGGCTTTGCTAACCGGCTTCGGCTTTGTGGCGCGCACATCAGGGAAGCACACGTACTACACACACAGAGACTACAGCGACGTTTATGTTGCAGTGCCGCGCAGCCGAAGACTAAGATGCTACGTTGCGGACGAGGCAATCCACGCAATCTTCGAGGTCTTACGAAGGAAGGGCATCCCGACCGATGAGTAAAGACTTGGCTTTCTATCGCAGGCAGCCCTACCAGCGAGTATGGGAGACGCGGCACGAAGCGGGCGAGCGGTACTTTCTCGTCCGTATCAAGGAGCTTCCCCGCGTGATCGGCGACGGGGCCACCCAGGCGGAGGCCGCCGCGCATCTGCGCGACGCATTCGATGATTTCATTGCGTGGCGGCTGGAAGACGGCCTTGATATTTCTGAGCCCACCCGGGGATGTGTTCTTGTTGAGCAGCCCACTATCGACTTGACGTGGGCCACTGTCGCCCTCGAGTCAGACACGCCGCACGTGCCCGCTCCATGCACGAACGTCGCCGATCGTAAGGCGGAGTGCCCGGTGTCCGAGGCGATGGGCAGCAGACACACCAGCCAACCAGTCGACATGGTGGCGCTCACCGTCGCTGCCTAGTCTGCCCGCTCGCCTGCCACGCGCAGAGTGAGCTACGGCGTCGCCCTCGGCGGCGCCGTCCTTCGTTGTGGAGCCGTCAGCTCAGCGGCCACCCGCCGTGCGCATCGATGACCTCGTCGATCGCGCGCATGAGCGCGATGGTCTCGGCGAGCGCGGCGACGACGTACTGGTAGTGCGTGAGGTCGGCGTAGCTCAGCAGCCGGCCCTTGCGGTCCTTGAGCCACCTGGCGCAGACTTGGTAGCCGCCCACGTGGAACTCCCAGACCTCGGGCGGCACACCCTCGAAGTACTGCGTGGCGTTGATCCACACGCGGCCCTGCTCGGCGCCTTGCCCCGGCGCGCTGTAGCGCACCTTCTCGACGCGGTTTTCGCCGCTCCCCTCGTATTTCGCGCCCGACGCGAGGTTGTCGGCCTCCATGAGGTGTAGCGTCACGAGTCGCGAGCCGAGGCGGCAGAGGTCGCGGAAGAGCTCCCGGTCGGACGTGAGCGGGATGCGCGGGAAGTCGCGTGTTAGCAGCGCGCCATATCGGAGTCGATACGACGGAGCATAGAGAAGCGCGTAGATGTAGCGAAGCGCGTCTTCTGGGACGACTTCTCCAAGTGCCTCAAGGAACCCTGCGGTGAGGTTCGCGCTTGGATCGGAGCCGACTGTGGGTGCTGGTGAGAAGAGCGGGTAGTGAAAGCTGTTGTTCGATGTCTTCGGCGACAGCAGGATCTTCTCGGAGACATGGCGAGTCACAAAGGCATGAGCGAATGACTCACCCTTGGTCATTCGACTACTGAGGAGCGCCAGATTGCCGCAGGTCATGTTGCGCATGACCGCAGTCCTCGGCCTGGCCAGGAATCCCTCAGAAGTGCCCGTCCAAATGGTGTATCGAGTATCAAAGGGCCTGTACGCAAGCGGGACCACATCGTCTTGCTCTATTCCGTGCGCGCGCAGGTCCTCGCGAGCGTTGGCGAGCCTCGATCCTCTGCTCCACCGATCCAAGCCGAGTCTTGCGGCCACGGCGTCTGGATCTCCGCTCAGGAGGCTGTGAGCACCCGCCAGAGCATCCTCCCGAGACCACGTGACCGCCACAGAATCCCAAGAAGTCACGATACCCACAGAGGACTGCTTGAAGATGTCGCACAAGCTCCACCCTCTTGAGTACTCCGCGGCGAGGGGATTGCGCATGGGGGACAAACAGATAGTCGGGCGCAGAGGGATCTAGAAGTTCCCAGCCTGATGTCGAAACGTCGGAGTCGGCGAGCACGGCATTCTTGTGACTCCTTGTGCCCCATTCGTCAGCATGCTTCACGACGCCAGCCGATGATCTATTGCGGCGGTCGGGGAAACGCGCCAAGAGCACGATTGCGACGCCCTGCTGAATGTCAAAGACGTTCTCATCAAGAGACCCATCGGGGGCTGTTTCACCCTTCTTTGCGGACCCATGCAAATCCAAGATGTAGATGGCATCGAAAGTACGTAGGAGATTCCTTCGCATCCCGCGAAAAGTGGTCCCGTCCAGGTAGTTGTTGTTCGTGATGAACCCAACCACGCCCTGACCAGTCTGGTTGACCTTCCACTGCGCGAATCGGATGAACTTGACGTAGTCGTCCTGCAGGCCGCGAGGGTTCCGCTCCCCGAGAGGCAGACCGTCAACAGAGTAGTAGTCGCGGATGAGCCCGGATATCCATTTCCCGCGGTTCTTCGACTCATACGAGTACGGTGGATTGCCGATCACCACCAGCACGGGAAGAACGTGCTTCACGTCACTAGCTCCGTCTGCTTCTTCCGCGAGCCAATTGGTAAACGGGCCGTGGATCGAGGCGGTGTGTGGCTGCTCGAGAGTATCTGCAAGGAAGACCGACAAGCGCTCGCTCTCATCGATGTCGTAGCCGGTCTCCTTGAGGCGTAGACCGAGCTTCAAGTGGGCGATGGCGTAGGGCGCCATGAGCAGCTCGAAGCCGTAGAGGCGCGGCAACAGGTGGTCGTGCACGTAGCCGGGCCACATACCGGCGCCGTACTTGGCCACAACGGTGTCGCGGACCGTCTCGATGACTTGAGCGAGGAACGTGCCGGTCCCGGTGGCCGGGTCGAGGATCTGCACCCTATGGCCCCTGCGCGCATTCTCGGGTTCGCCTGGCACGGGCACTTCGATCATCGAGTTGTCGGCGAGGCCGTCGGACAGGCCGAACTCGGTCTTGAGGATGTGATCGACGCTGCGCACGATGTAGCTCACCACGGGCTCGGGCGTGTAGTAGACGCCTCGCGCCTCTCGCATCTTGGGGTCGTACGCCTTGAGGAAGGTCTCGTAGAAGTGCACCACCGGGTCTTCTTGCCGGGTGCGCTTGCCGAAGTCCGCGAGCACGAGGTCCATGCGGGCGCGGGCCAGCAGTTCGGCGAGGTCGTCGACGGCCCAGGCGATCCGGTCATCCAGCTCCGGGCCGGCGATCTGGCCGAACATCTGGCGCAGGAAGGGGTTGGTCTTGGGCAAGTCGTAGGCGGCGTGCTGGCGACTGAAGTGCTCGTCGGCGGGGGCGTTGACGCGCGCCGCGAAGAGGCCGTAAGCGATGGTCTGTGCGTACATATCGGCGAACTGCTCTTCGCCGAGGTCGTGGATGAGCTGGCGACGGAAGCCCTCGAGCTGCTCGCGCAGCGGCGAGCCGCTGCTGCGGTCGTGCTCGAGCGCCGCCTGCACGATGTCGCGGACGATGCGCGTGAGCGCCGCCATGCGCTTCGCGAGGTCCTGGGGCGTGCCGACCATCGGCGGCTCCTGCGCGAGGAACGAGCTGAACATGGCCGCCGCCAGCTTCTGCCCTTCGCGATCGGGCCGCAGCTTGCCCGAGTCGCCGACGTAGGCGATGCGCGCAGTCTGCTGCTTCTCGCCGTCCTTGAACCAGCGGAACTCGAGGTAGTCGGTCAAGATCAGGTTGCTGAGGCTCTCTCGATACCGCCTGAGCTGCTCGTCGCGCTCGATCTCGTCCAGCGAGCGGCCTACGTCCTTGGCCTCGATGTAGCCGACCGGCAGGTCGTTGCGCGTGACGATGAAGTCGGGGGCGCCGCACTCGATGCGCTTGGGTTCGTTGACCGGGCGCACGTCTGGGTCGAGGGCGATGAGCAGCGCCTTGAGCGCCGGACGGTGCGTGTGCTCCGTGGCGTTGCCGGCCGCCAGGTCACGACCCACCTCGGTGAGGTAATCGCGAAAGGCAGTGAACGCGCCTGGTATGGCCCCGTCGGCGGTCATCCTCCGAAGAGTATCGCACCATACGGACGACAGCCACGATCTCTCGGCTTCTCGGCCCATCGGCCGCTTGGCAAGCCTTGCTTTTCTACGCCCGGAACGTCGAAGAACCATGCTCTTTGTGCCGTCACGTGGTCACAATACGGGGTCATGCGGCGCATGGTCCGGCCGACGCGAGTCTGTGCCTTTAGAAAAGCAATGCAAAAAGTGATACGTAGATTGCGTAAAGAAAGGATACGTGAGTCACGACGAGAGGGCGGGGAGCGCCGCATGGCACTCCCCGCCCTCGTCACTTGCGGGTTTGCGTTGGCTGTGGGCCGTGAGGCCCGTCGGGCTCAGATCCCCAGCGCAGCCCGCTTGTCATCTATCCAGGCCAGCATCGCGGCGACCGCCTCGACCGGGTCGGATTCGACGGCGAGCTTGCCGCCGGTGACGCCTGGCAGGTCTTCCGTGATCAGCTTCACCAGGTTGGGGGCGCCGGTCACGAACGGGATCGGGTTGACGTGCGTGTAGAGACCGAAGGCCAGCGCCGCCATGGCGTCGATGGTCGCCTTCTGCTCCATGTACTCGGGGGCCGTTGCCACGACAGGCAACGCCGACGTGTCCACGCCGAGGGCGTCGGCGATAGCGCCGACGAGCAGCAGGATGCGGCCCGTGTCGGTGCACGTACCGAAGCTGAGCACCGGCGGGATGCCGAGCAGCTCGCAGACGGCCTTGAGGCCGGGGCCGGCGAGCTCCTTTGCTTCGGCCGTCTCGAGGCCGGCGACCTGCAGGCCGGCGTTACCGCAGCCCATGGCCAGCACGAGCACGTCGTTCTTGATGAGCTCCTTGGCCATGGCGACGGTCATGCTGTCCTGGCCGCTGTCGCGCAGGGTGGTGCAGCTCACGAGGCCGCAGACGCCCTTCAGCGTGCCGTTCTTGATGACGTCGAGCAGCGGATCGAGGCTGCCGCCGAGGGCGCCGAGGATGCTCTCGGTGCTGAAGCCGGCCACGGCGTCGCCGGTGCGCAGCTCCGGAGTCTCCTGGCCGAGTGCCCTGCGCCTGGGGTAGTTGGCGATGGCCAGGTCGATGAGCTGCTTCGCCTGCTCGCCGGCCTTGGCCGCGTCGAAGACGATGGGCTTCTCGGCGCCATCGACGCCGATCACGTCGCTCACCGGGACGAGCAGCGTGCCGTGGGCGGCGCAGGTGGCGCCGAGGGTGGGCACGGTACAGTTCATGTCGGCGGCGAAGACGTCGAGGCCGCCGGTGGCGACGGCCAGCTCTTCGGTGAGCCAATTGCCGGTGAGCCCGACGAAGACGTCGTCGACCGCGAAGCGCTGCACCAGCTCCTGGCCGGTCTCGATGGAGCCGACGATGCGCAGACCCTTGGCGCCGGCGGCCTTCGCCTTCTCCTGGGCCGCCGGCTCATGGGCGGCGGCGATCAGGGTGGCCCCGATCATGGGCTCATGGCCGTTCACGGCGATGTTGACGTACTCGGGGTGGATGATGCCGAGGTCGACCTTGATGGCGTGCGGCGTGGGCGTCCCGAACAGCGCGTCTTGCGCGAGTTCGAGCGGGATCTGCGCCCCGTAGGCGGTGGCGACGCCGAGGCGCAGCGCCTTGAGGGCGAGGCTCACGTAGTTGCCGTCGACGTTGGTGAGGCAGCTCGAGGTGGCGAACATGTTCTCGTGGAAGATGCCACCCGGCATGATACCGAGTTCCTTCCACTTGGCGATGCGCGGCGCCGGGGCCATCTTCTCGACAAACGGCGACGGGCTCTGATGGTCGCGGTTGAACTCGGTGAGGATCGCGTCGGCGACGCGCTTGGGCAGTGTGTCCCGGGGCTCGACGGCCTCGCCGACCACGTCGGCGAGCAGCTCGAGCTTGCTCCAGTCCTTGATCTCGAAGGTGCCGCCGGGCTTCGCCTGCGCGAGGGTCTTCATGACCTCGGTGGCATGGTAGGTGTAGGTGGCGGTGCCCATCGTGTTCTGCAGCAGGAAGTTGCGCATCGCCATGCCGTCGGCGTCGATGCCGCAGACGCCGCGCGGGTTCTTCTCGGTGAGCCGGCACGGACCCTGCGAGCACAGCGAGCAGCGGATGCCCTGCTCGCAGAACTTGCAGCGCGTGCCCATGTCGTCCATGCGGTCGAACGAGGTGCTCTCGCCGGCCGCGCGCGTCTTTTCGAGCATCGTGTTCACTGAACCGTGATAACTGTCTGCCATGGATCCCTCCTGGGAGATTTGGGAGCTTTTATGCGCGCGGGACGCGCCGATCAACCGTGGATCAGGGCGGGGAGGCACTTGACGCACACCCAGGTGCTCTCGCCTTTCGTGCGGCAAGGGAAGAGGACGGCGTCGTTCTCGCTGCGTCCGCAGTTGAAGCAGTTCTGCTTGATGGTGATGCTGGCCGCCAGCTTCTCGGCCATCTTCTCTGCGGCGGCGTCCTCGTCGAACTCGGGGGCTTCGCGTTTCTCCACCGTGAGCGCTCCTTCGGGGCAGACAGCGAGGCAGAAGCCGGCGCCGTCGCACAGTTCTTCCTTGATGACCTTGGCCTTGCCGTCGATGATCTCGATAGCGCCCTCGGCGCACGGGGTGACGCAGAGGCCGCACCCGTTGCAGAGGTCTTCATCGATGTGGACGATGCTGCGGACTGCCATGTGCACTCGCTTTCTCCGTGGGAAAGCGCCGGTGGCTGCTTCGCACGCCGGCGCCGGGGGATCTCTCCTGTAGTCGCGATACGAACTTACCCTGCGCGCGCCGGCGGTACCTTGACCTGCGTCAAGGGCCGGCGTACGGGCGCGCTTCTGCTGAGGTCCGCGGCCCCCAAGAAGCCGTAGGCTCCGGCATTGCCGGGAAAGGTAAGATAGGGAATCAGCCTCGTCCTCATCTTCCCGTTTCGCGCCACCGCCCGTGGACTCGCCGACGTGCATGACGATGAACATATGACGCCCGAAGATCCGCGCAGGGAGTTCCTCAGCGCAATGGCCGCGGCCCTGTCGCGCTACGGCGAGACCGCCGATCGCCTGGAGAGCGGCCTGCAGGCATGCGCCCGTACGCTGGGCGTGGAGGTGGCGTTCTTCTCGGTGCCCACAGCCGTGTTCGTCGCCTACGGACACGGCGCCGCCACGCACACGGTGCTCCTGCATACGCGCGACAGCGCTATCGACCTGCAGGCCCTGAGCCTCCTCGACGCGACGCTGCTCGACGTCACCCGCGGGCGCAGGTCGGCCGCCCAGGGGCTGGCCGAGGTCAGGCTCATCACGGCCAGCCCGCCCCGCTTTCCCTGGTACATGCGCGTCCTGGCCTCGGGTCTGGGCGCCGCGGCCATCAGCGTGTTTCTCGGCGGCGGCGTGCGCGAGCTCACCGCCGCCATCCCCGTCGGCCTCGCCGTGGGCGCTCTCGCGGTGCTCGCGCGTCGCGTGCAGCGTCTCACCAGCCTGGTCGAACTGCTGGCCGGCTTTCTGGCGGCGGTGCTCACTCTCGCCCTGGGCCACGTGCTGCCGTCCTTCCACCTCGCGACGGTCGTGCTGGCCGGGCTCATCTTGCTGCTGCCCGGCCTCAGCATCACCTTGGGCGTCTCGGAGCTGGCGGCGAGACATCTCGTCTCCGGCTCGGCGCGGCTCGCCGGCGCTACGGTCTCGCTGGTGAGCCTGGGGTTGGGGGTGGCCATGGGCTACGCGATCTTCACCAAGCTCGGCTGGGTGCCGCCGGTCGGCCCGGGGCGCGAGATCCCCGGCCAATGGCTCACAGCCGCGGCCGTCGTGGCCAGCTCCGGCGCACTGCTGGTCGTGACCAACTCGCGCCCGCGCGACATCTGGGTGGTGCTCTGCGCCGTCGCCGTAGCGGTCTACGGCGCGCACGTCGGCGCTTGGCTGCTCGGCCCCACCGTCGGCGTGGTGCTCGCCAGCCTGCTCCTGGGGCTGGGCAGCAACCTCTACGCGCGGCTCACCAGCCGGCCGGCCGCGGTGCCGCTGGTGCCGGGCCTGGCGGCGCTGGTGCCCGGCGCCCTCGGCTTCCGCGGCATCTCGGCCTTTCTGCGGGACGCCACGGGCAGCCTGGAGATCCTTGCGGCGGTGCTCGTCATCGCCGCGGGCCTGGTGGTCGGTCTACTCGTGGCCGATGCGACCCTCCCGGCGCGGAACGAGCCGTTCAGGGGCTGAAGCGAGGCGATGTTGGGTCGCCGGCCGTCCGCGTTGCGCGCGGCGCCGGTCTCCAGGCGCTCGGCTCGCGTTCTTGTGGGTATGTACGTGTCGAGCGGCTCGCCTGCCACTCGCCCGCTTCATCGTCAAGGAGGCATGTGTGGACTCCTTCTCTGTGCTCATCGGCGGCAAGGCCGGCGACGGCATCACCGAGGCCGGGGGCATGATCGCCCACCTCCTCAACGAGCTCGGCTATCGTCTCTACCGCTACGTGGACTCACCCTCGCTGATTCGCGGCGGCCACAACTTCGTCATCGTGCGCGCGCATCGGGGCCGCATCGCCGCCCATCGCGACCATGTCAACGTGCTCATCGCGCTCACCGAGGAGACCCTGGACACGCACGAATGGCGTCTCAAGCAGCGCCCGGTCACCGTGTACGACAGCGAGACGATCAAGACCGACAGGCTGTCCGCCATCACGCATCCCTTCCGTACGGGCATCCCGGTGAAGACGATCCTGGCCCAGGAAGACGCGCCGCCGGTGATGCGCAACACGGCCATACTGGGGGCCTTCTGCAAGGCGATCTCGATCCCGTGGATGGCGCTCGAGGACGTCATCACTCGCTACCAACCCAAGATGACGGAGCTGAACCTTGCCGTGGCGCGGCGCGGTTATGACCTGGCCACGGAGAAGCTGCTCATCGACCTGCCGGGTGGCGGGCCGGTGCCGGTCGTCGGGGGGCTCGAGGCCATCGGCTTGGGACTCATCCGCGGCGGCCTCAAGGCGTACGCCGCCTACCCGATGACGCCGGCCAGCGGACTACTCCACTTCCTCGCCAAGCTGGCGCCGCGCTTCGAGCTCAAGGTCGTACAGCCTGAGGGCGAGATCGCCGCGATGATGATGGCGCTCGGGCACGCCTACGCCGGCGAGCGCGCCGCCGTCGGCACGTCTGGTGGCGGCTTCTGCCTCATGACCGAGGGCCTGAGCCAGGCCGGTCAGGCCGAGCTGCCCATCGTGGTGGCGCTCGGCCAGCGCACCGGCCCCAGCACCGGCCTGCCGACGTACACCGGGCAGGCCGATCTTGAGTTCGCCCTGAACGCCGGGCACGGCGAGTTCCCGCGCTTCATCGTCGCGCCTGCCGACGTCGAGCAGGCCTACGCGTGGAGCACGCTGGCCATGGATGTGGCCTGGAAGTACCAGCTGCCGGCCATCATCCTCAGCGACCGCACCCTGAACGACGACTCCCAGAGCTTCGTCGCGGACCAGGTGCCGACGTTGCCGCGCCTGACGCAGAACGATTGGGACGGCGTAGCCCAGGACGACACCCCGGGACTCGCGTACAAGAGGTACCTCATCACCGATGACGGCGTCAGCCCGCTGGCGCTCCCCGGGCGCGAGGGCGCGACGGTCAAGGCCAACACGTACACGCATGACGAGCACGGGATCACCAGCGAAGACCCGGAGACCACCGTGAACATGCAGGACAAGTGGGAGCGTAAGGCGCGCGCCCTCGCCGAGGAGCTCGACACGCTACCGCTGGTGAACGTCTACGGCGATCCAAAGTCGCCGCGGACCGTGGTGACGTGGGGCTCGCCGACCGGCGCCATGCGCGAAGTCGGCGAGCTCATCGGCGTGCGCGTCGTGCAGCCGGTTGTCCTGCGGCCGTTCCCTACCCGGCAGCTGGCGCAGGCCCTCGTCGGCAGCGAGAGAGTCGCCGTGCTGGAGATGAACTCGACCGGCCAGCTCGCCGGGCTGATGGAGCGCCACGGCCTGGACGTCGACGTAGGCATCCTCCGCTACGACGGGCGGCCCTTCGGCGTCGGCGCGCTTCGCCATCAGGTCGAGAAGGTGCTGGCATGAGCGCCGCGAAGGGCAAGCCGGTGGGCCGCACGGCCGTCGGCCTGGGCACCTACGCGAAGAACACCTGGTGCCCCGGCTGCGGCAACTTCGCCGTGCTCAACGCCCTCAAGGCGGTGCTGCAGGAGCTGATCGACGAGGGCACGCGCCGCGAGGACATCGTGCTGGTCGCCGACATCGGCTGCCACGGCAAGATCATGGACTACGTGGGTGTGAACACGTTCAACTCGCTGCACGGGCGTTCGGTGGCGTCCGCCACGGGCATCAAGCTGGCGAACCCGGAGCTCAAGGTCATCGTGCACGTGGGCGACGGCTCGGGTCTCGCCGAGGGCCTCGAGCACATCCTCTTCGCCGCCAAGCGTAACGTGGACATCACCGTGATCGTGCACGACAACGGGGTGTACGGGCTGACGATCGGCCAAGCGGGGCCCGAAACGCCTCCGGGCTACAAGGGGCGCTCCACGCCTTACGGCAGCTTGGAGGAGCCCTTCAACCCGCTTGAGCTCCTGTACGTCGCCGGGGCGAGCTACCTGGCGCGCGGCTACTCGCACGGGATCCCGCTGCTGAAGAGGCTCTACAAGGAGGCGATCCTGCATCCCGGCTTCAGCGTCGTCGACACGCTGCAGGTGTGCGTCACCTTCCGCAACATGTACGAGGCGTACAACGAGCGGGTGTACGAGCTCGAAGGCCACGATCCACGCGACGAAGCGCAGGCGCTGACCAAGATCCGCGAGTGGGGCTACTGCGCGGACGGGCCGGTCGCGCTGGGCACATTCAGCGTGCGCGACCGGCCCGTCTACGGCGAGCACTTCGCCGCATACGGCGCCGCGGACCGCGACGTCGAGGCCACGCTGACGGAGGTGCTGGCGAGCCTGACGTGAGGCGCGGGGAGCTTTCCGCGCCGTGATACTGTGGCGCCATGAACGCCCGGCCTCCACTCCACATCGCCGAGCTGCCGCCGACCGCGCGCCGCATCCTCGCCGCCGCGCAGGACATCCTCGCGGAGCGCGGCTATGCCGAGCTGACCATGACCGCCATCGCGCAGGTGTCCGGGGTGAACCGGGCGCTCGTGTCTTACTACTTCGGCAGCAAGGCCGGTCTGCTCTCAGCACTCGTCGAGACTCTGTTCCAGAACCCCGACGTGGGCCTCGTGGAGGAGATCCGCGCGACCAGCGAAGGCGCGGAGCGCACCGCGGCGTTCCTCGACTGGCAGCGCCGCGTGTCGAGTAACGAGCGTGTCAACAGGATGCTGTACGAGCTTCTGCCTCACGCCCTGCGCGACCCCGAGGTACGGGCGCGTTTTGCGGAGGAGTATCGCGTGTACCGCATCGTCGACGCCGACTGCCTGGGGGCCGCACCTGCCGAGCTGGACGACGAGCAGCTCGAAGCGCTCGCCGCCGTCAGCATCGCCGTCGTCGAAGGGCTCGGTATCCAGCGTGCGCTCGACCCCGAGGGCTTCGACCACGAGCGCGCCTGGCGCGCCTGGGTCGAGGTCGTCGGCCGCTACCTCGCGCTTCCGGCCGGCTGAGCCGCGCCGGGCACGCGCCGAAAGGCCGCCCAGGCACGGCGGTCGCTATCCCCGAACGACACCCGATGGTCCGCCGCGCGGAATCCACCAGCAGGACCAGAGCATGTACCACCAGAAGGGCGGCTGGATGTATCGCCAACGGATTCGACGCAGAGCGACAGCCCAGCCGGGCGCGGCACCCTCTGACCCGATTACGGCCGAGCACTTGACAGGCTTCCCTTAAACGCTCATTTAGTTATACGCAGGTTCAATCCGCGTTCGCGGTGAGCGCCGCGGGCCGGTCGTCCAGGGAAGGATGTCACGCGATGAGCGCACAGGATGGATCGCCACTTGCGGCGGGGAGTCTCGCGGGTCTCCGCGGCCGCCATTTCGTCACCGATCAGTATTACAGCCGCGAGGAACTGCTCGGCCTGCTCGACCTGGCCGCCGCGCTGAAGGCACTGTACCGGCGGCGGGTGCCCACACCCTTTCTGCAAGACCGCACCCTGGCGATGATCTTCGAGCATCCGTCAACGCGCACACGGATCAGCTTCGAGGCAGGCATGACCGAGCTCGGCGGTCACGCGCAGTACCTGCGCCCCGGCGAGATCCATCTGGGCGGGCACGAGACGGTGGCCGACACGGCCCGCGTCATCAGCCGCCTCGTCGATGCGATCATGGCGCGTACGGCCTTCCATGCGACCTTGGCCGAACTGGCCGCCGACGCCACCGTGCCGGTCATCAACGGCCTCACCGATGACTACGACCATCCGGTGCAGACGATGACCGACGCGTTCACCATTCTCGAGCACTTCGGCACCGTGGAGGGCCTGACGTGCGCCTTCGTCGGCAAGTGCGCCGACGCGATGGGCACCTCGGTGGCGCTCACCATGACCCGTCTCGGCAGCAGCATGGTGATGGCGGCGCCGCCGCAGGAGCAGATGACGCCGGAAGTCGAGGCGCTCGCGCGCGCCAATTGCGCGCGGTCCGGCGCCTCCCTCACCCTCACCGACGATGCCATCGCCGCGGTAGTGGACGCCGACGTCGTGTTCACCGTCGGCTGGTGGTGGATGCAGCCCGAGGACGAGAAGGACGAGCTGCGCCGGGTCCTCGGCCCGTACCAGCTGAACGAAGCGCTCTGGGCGCACACCAAGCCGGGGGCGAAGTTCATGCACTGCCTGCCCGCGATCCGTGGCGAGGAGATGACCGACGCGATCCTCGACGCGCCCTTCTCGATCGTCCTCGACGAGGCCGAGAACCGCAAGCACTTCCAGAAGGCGCTGCTGCTGGCGCTGATCGGCATTGACGAGCTGCCGGCCGACCCCGCTCTTCAGGGCATCGGCCGGGCGCTCCTTCCGAAGGGGGAATGAGATGGCGACCGACGTCATGAAGGCTGCTCCCGGCGTGAGCCTCGAGCAGCAGCCCAAGGTCTACGGGCTCCTGCCGATGGTCCTCTTCGCCGTGTCCGCGATGATCACGCTCGATACCGTCGCCACGTCGGCGGCGATCGGCGTGCAGGGGCTCACGTTCTTCATCCTCGGGGCGCTGCTCTTCTACATCCCGTATGGCTTCGTGACCGCGGAGCTCGGTAGCGCGTGGCCCGAGGAGGGCGGCATCTACGTGTGGATCCGCGAGGCCTACGGCGAGCGCGTCGGCGCTGTTTCGGCCTGGCTGTACTGGATCAATGTGGCGTATTGGGCGCCGGCGGTGTTCGTCATCTTCGCCGGCACGCTTTCCGTGGCGTTCTGGGGCGGCATGAGCCGCACCTGGGAGGAGATCATCGTGATCGCCCTGATCTGGGTGGTCGTCGGCATCGGCATCCTGCCGATGGCGTGGAGCAAGTGGGTCAACAGCACGAGTGCCGTGGTCAAAGTGC
>JAPLCL010000220.1 GCA_026392265.1 Actinomycetota bacterium | reverse complement strand
CGTCGTCGGGGCCGGCATCGCCGGCATCCAGGCCGCTCTCGAGATCGCCGACGCCGGCAAGCAGGTCTTCCTCGTCGAGCGCACCGGCACCATCGGCGGCCACATGGCGATGTTCGACAAGACCTTCCCGACCCTCGACTGCGCCGCCTGTATCCTCACCCCGAAGATGGTGGCGGTGGGGCAGCACGAGATGATCGACCTCATGACCTACTCGGAGGTCGAGGAAGTATCGGGCTCGCCGGGGGACTTCATCGTCAAGGTGCGCAAGAAGGCGCGCCGCGTGGACGTGCGCGCCTGCGTGGCCTGTAACGCCTGCACGGAGGTCTGCCCGCAGCGCACGCCCAGCGAATTCGACAGTGGTATCGCCGAGCGTAAGGCCGTCTACATGCCCTTCCCGCAGGCGGTACCCAACGCCTACCTCGTGGACGGGCAGAGCTGCACGTACGTACAGAGCGACGGCGCCAAGTGTGGCGTGTGTGCCAAGAAGTGCCCCAAGGGCTGCATCGATCTCGATCAGGTGGACGAGATCGTCGAGCTCGAGGTCGGCAACATCATCCTCGCCTTGGGCTACGACATCTATGACGCCGCGAAGATCGAGCGCTACGGCTACGGCGTCCTGCCCAACGTACTCACGGCCCTCGAGTTCGAGCGTCTCACCAACGCCTCCGGGCCCACGGGCGGCAAGATCGTCACCAAGACCAAGCGCTTCAACAAACGCACGAAGACCGACGAGTGGGTCTTCGACGCTGAGGATGGGGCCGCTCCCGGGAGCGTCGCGATCATCCACTGCGTGGGCTCACGCGACGCCAACCACAACCCCTACTGCTCGCGGGTGTGCTGCATGTACTCGCTCAAGTTCGCCCACCTCGTCAAGGAGAAACTCCCCGACGCCGACTGCTACGAGTTCTACATCGACATGCGTGCCTTCGGCAAAGGCTACGAGGAGTTCGCCGACCGTATCAAGGCCGAGGGCACCTTCGTCGTGCGAGGCCGCACGGCCAAGGTCACCGAGCAGGACGGCCGCATGATCATCAAGGGCGAAGACATCGTCAGCGACCGTATGGTCGACTTCCCCGTGGACATGGTGATCCTGGCCGTCGGCCTGGTGCCTGCCCAAGGGGCCGCCGAGCTCGCCGTCAAGCTGGGCATCCAGACCGACACGGACGGCTGGTTCAGCGAGCTGGACTACAACTCGGACCCCACCGACACGGAGCGCGGCGGCATCGCCGTGGCGGGCGTCTGCCAGGGGCCCAAGGACATCCCCGATGCCGTCGCCCAAGCGGCGGCAGTGGCGGCCGGCGCCCTCAAGAGCATCGCCATCGGCCGCGGCCTCGACAGCCGCGCCAGCGTCTCGCTCAGCGACATCGAGGCGCGCGCCGCCGACCTGACCCGGGTCTGAGGAGGATCGAGCATGGCCATACGCGCCAATCCCAAGCTGATCACAGAGCTCGAGATCTACGGGGCCCAGGACGTCTCCAAGTGCTACCACTGCGGCAACTGCTCGGCGACCTGCCCCTTCTCGAAAGAGCCGTACATCTTCCCGCGGCGCTCGATGCGCTCGTTGCAGATGGGGCTCGAGGCCAAGCTGGAGAGCGAGCTCGAGCCCTGGCTCTGCTACTACTGCGGCGAGTGCTCGGCGGAGTGTCCCCGCGATGCCCAACCGGGCGAGACGATGATGCGCCTGCGCCGCTGGCTCACGGCGCGCTACGATTTCACCGGCATCGCGCGCCTGTTCTACTTGTCCGCGAAGGCCGAGATACTGGCGGTGATCCTCGTCGCACTGATCACCGGCGCCGGCTTCCTGCTGTACGGCTTCTCGCAGGGCAGC
>JAPLCL010000301.1 GCA_026392265.1 Actinomycetota bacterium | reverse complement strand
CCGTGGCGTTCTGGGGCGGCATGAGCCGCACCTGGGAGGAGATCATCGTGATCGCCCTGATCTGGGTGGTCGTCGGCATCGGCATCCTGCCGATGGCGTGGAGCAAGTGGGTCAACAGCACGAGTGCCGTGGTCAAAGTGCTCGTGCTGCTGGCGCTGGGCATCGTCGGCGTCGCCTTCGTCCTGAAGAGCGGCGCCGCCAACTCGTTCGCGATCGGCGAGTGGCGCCCGTCGTTCGGTCTCAACTACGCTTTTCTGCCGGTGATCATCTACAACTTCTGCGGCTTCGAGCTGATGAGCTCGGCGGCCGGCGCGACCCGGGATCCCAAGAAGGATATCCCCCGCATGGTGCTGCTCTCCGGCCTCGTCATCGTCGGCGCGCAGCTCTTCGGGAGCTTCGGTATCCTCGCCTCCGTGCCGCTCCAGGACCTTTCCATCGTCTCGGGCATGTCCGACGCCATGAAGCTCTCGTTCGACAGCGTCCTTGGGGGCTCTGCGACGGCGCTTTTCGACATCTTCGTGGTCCTGCTGCTCTTCAGCTTCGTCGGCAACATGGTGACGTGGTCCATCGGCGCCAACCACAGCATGGGATCGACCGGGTTGGACCGGTCGGCGCCGGGCCTCTTCGGGCACGTGAACCGGCGCTTCAAGACCCCGGACTACGCCTTCGTCCTCATGGGCGTCATCGCCACGCTGCTCACGGTGGTCAACTACGCGTTCTTCGCGACCAAGGAGTCGGTGTTCTGGAGCATCTTCGCGCTGTCGTCGATCGTCTTCCTGCTCCCGTACCTGCTCATGTTCCCGGCGCTTCTCGTGCTGCGCCGCAAGCAGCCCGACCGGCCGCGCCCGTACCGCGTGCCCGGCGGCGTGGCCGGAGCGTGGGTCTCCGTCGTGCTGTCGCTGGCCGGGATAGTGTTCGCCATCGTTCTCTTCTTCTACCTGGTGCCCGAGGGCACGCCGAAGACCACGTACTGGATCGTCACCGGCGGTGGCACGGCGCTCACGATTCTCGTTGGATGGTGGCTGTCGCGCCGCGGGGGCCGGACAGGGTAGCCGCCCGCCGCGGTCAATCCTGCGCCAGGCGGTGCAGCTTGTCGAAGCTCAGGATCTCGATGAGATCGTGATCGCCGCTCATGCGGATCACTTCACCGCGCTTGAGGCGGTCGAAGGTGCGGCTCAGTGTCTCGGGTACGGTGCCGAGGCGCGCGGCCAGCTCGCGCTTGCTCGTGGGCAGCTTGACGACGCGCGGTGAGGCCGGCTTGCCTGCGGCCGCCGGCCGCATAGCCGGCGGCTCCAGTTGCGCGTCGGCCAGCACGAGCAGGTATCGCGCCAGCCGCGCCGGCACCGGCAGCAGCAACTCCTCGACGCGGCGATTGAGGAGGCCCAGTAACTGGGCCATCGCGGCGAGCATGTTCACGGCGACCTGTGGCTCGGCCAGCAGCAGCCGGAGCACCTCCTGCGTGTCGAAACGGTAGAGGCGGCAGTCGGTCATCGTCTCGGTGCTCGAAGGATACTCGTCGTGGAAGAGAGCGGCCTCGGCGAACGTCTGCCCCGCCTCGACGTGGCGTATCGTGGCCGTGCGCCCGTCACGGAGGAGCTTGAAGACCTTGAGACGGCCCTCGGCCAGCAAAAAGAACGCCGCGGCTGGGTCACCCTGCAGGAACAGCGTGCGTTCGGCCGGGAGCAACATGGGCCGCGCGATGGCTGCGATCGCCTGCAGCTGAGCGTCGTCCAGCTGGGCGAACAGCCGCGCGGCGCGCAGGTCGAGCAGGGTCTGGGTGCCGGGCCCGGTCATGGCCCAAAGTATACCGCCGGGTATCAGCCCTCGGGATATGCCGAGCCGTCAGGCGCGCCACCCACGGCCAGCGAGGGATTGGAGGGGAGCACGACGATGGCGGAGGTGCCCTCGAGGGGGCACTTGTACTCGCAGATGCCGCAGCCGATGCAGCGCGCGGGCACGACGTTGGGGCGCGCCAGGTAGTCCTGCGTGCCGTCGGGGCGCGTGATGAGGTGCCGGCCGCTGAGCACGATGGCCTTGTCCGAAATGGGGCACATCTCCTGACAGACGATGCAGGGGGTGTTCGAAGCCCAGGGCAGGCAGCGGTTCCTGTCGATGACGGCGACGCCGAGCACCCGCGTGCGCTTGTCCTCGAGGCCCAGCTTGGGGATGGCGCCCGAGGGGCACACGTGGCCGCACGCCGTGCACGAATAGTCGCAGTAGCCCAGGCGGGAGGCGAGCACGGGAGTCCAAAGCGCCTCCAGGCCGGCCTGCCCCAGCGACGGCTGCAGGCCGGAAGTGGGGCAGACCTTCATGCACTCGCTGCAGCGCAGGCAGCGCGAGAGGAAGGCGCCCTCGTCCTGGGCGCCCGGCGGGCGGATGAGGCCGGGGCTCTTGATGGCGCGCGCCACGCTCGTGCCCAGCAGGGCGACCGTCCCGACGCCGATGGCGGCCGCCGCCAGGAACTGCCGGCGGCCGGGGTCGTACTCGGCCCAGGGGCCCGGCTTCAGGGCCGGGCCGAAGCTCATCGCCTCCCGCTCCGGGCAGACGACCAGGCAGTCCAAGCACATCGTGCACTCGGAGGTGACGACGCGGGCACGGGCGGCGGCGGCTTCGCCGCGCCCTCCCGCGTCCGCCCCGGCCCTGGCTGCGGCGGGTTCGATCGCTCCGACCCGGCAGGCGCGCACGCAGCCGTTGCAGCCGTTGCAGCCATCGCCGACCAGCGGGCGCAGCACCTGCACTTTGGCGACCAGGCCGAGCAGCGCGCCCAGCGGGCACAGGTAGCGGCACCAGAACTGCTCGGCGAACACGTTGAGCAATACGACGGCGAGGAAGACGAGGAAGATGGCGACGCCCTGCGCGTAATGCGGCTGGTACACGGGCAATACCGTGCCGCGGAAATGGTCCTCGATCCAGGTGACGGCGCCGCTGGTCGGCCCCCAGTACACGAAGGCGGCTTCGACGGCGCCGACCACGTAGTCGAAGCCGGGGATCAGCGACGTCGTGGCCGTGCGCGTGAGCAGCGCGATCGGGTCGAGGATGAGCAGCGTCATGCTGCCCAGCGCCGCCATCACCGCAATGACGCCGAGCAGGACGTACTTGACGCCGCGCAGGCGCGGCGGCACGCGCGGCGTCAGCCGCCGCGCCACGCGGAAGCGGAACCAGCCGAGCAGCGTCCCCAGCGGGCACACCCAGCCGCACCACACGCGGCCGAGCACGAGTGCGCTCACGACGGTGACGACCGCGAGGCCGAGATGCGCGATCCACTGGCGGGCGGCGAGCATCGTGCTGAACGCCGCCAGCGGGTCGAAGCGGAAGAAGACGTCGGCAAGGGGGAAGGCGGCGCGGCGCTGCAGCGCCGCGAACAGCAGGTAGACGAAGAAGACGAGGAAGGCGATCTGGATGGCGCGGCGGACCCAGCGGGCGGCTTTCCAGCCGCCCGCCTCGCGCCGCGCTCCCCCGCCCGCCTCGCGCCGCCGCGCCGCGGGCGCGCCGCCGTCCGGCAGGGCCGCGTCGACCTGCCGCGGCTCGTCGAGCTGCGTCTCGTCGCTCAACGCCGGCTCAAACGACGCGGATGGTGAGCGACGAGAGGTCCATCGTGCCCAGCTTCATATTGGCCGCGGCCTTGATGTAGGGAATCGCGCCCGGCTTCTTCCCGAAGAGGCGCGTCGCGTAGGTGTCGGCGGCCACCCAGTCCTTACAAGCGATCACCGTGTCCTTCACCTTGACGTCGTCGAGGCTGCCGCCAGACGGGCCGTTACGCACAAGGATACGCGTGGCGTCGATCACGGTGAGCTCGGGGCGCAGTTTGGCGTTGATCTCGGCGATGCTCTGGCTGAGGCCCAGCGTGTGCATCCTCTGCCGATCGCTGGTGCAGCCCATGAGGTTCTTACCGGCCAGCGTGAGGCCGGTGGAGCCATGCTGCTTGGCGACGGGCACGTTGATCAGCACGTCGGCGTTGACGATGGCCGCATACAGCGGATGCGTGTCCAGCAGGTGCCCGGGGATCGCGTACTTCTTGTAGCCGCCGCTGCCCATGACGTGCATGGACCCGCCCGCCGACTTGACCGCGTCTGCGATTCCGCTGGCGCCGTAGCAGTTGGCGGGGTCGCTGCCCACGGGGTTGTCCATGACGACGACCTTCGCGGCTCCCGCCTGACGCGCCAGCGCGACCAGCGTTCCGACCACTGACGGGTTGGTGTCCACGGCGTACTTGGGCGCCCGCGCGTGCCCGATGTTGGGTTTGATCACCACCACGTCGCCGGAGCTCACGAACTTGCGCATTCCTCCGATGGCGGCGATCGCCTTCTTGGTGTTGGTCCCGGCGGACGTGCCGCGGGCGACGGCGAGGATCGTACCGGCGGCTGCGTGGGCCGCCGCGACGTCGCCGTCCAGCGCGGCTCTGTCGAGGTCGTCGTCCGCGCGCGCGAGGGCTGCGAGCGCGCGCTCTGGCCCCCCCAGGATCGCGAGGCCCGCGCCGCCGAGCGCCATGAGCTTGAGGAATTCCGAGCGGTTGAGCGGCTCCATGGCCATGGGATCACCTCCGGCAGTAGCTGGACCTGCCCGGCCATGGTACTCCTCGGTCTTTCGATTGTCTCGATGAGCGGAACTGGTCACTTGACGGCGCCCGATCGTCTCATCTACCATCCGCTCCGCTTGGAGATGCCCGCAAGGGCCTCGAGGGAAGCCGGTGAGATACCGGCGTGGACCCGCCGCTGTGACCGGGGACGAAGGCCGCACGAAGCCACTGTCAGCTCGCTGACGGGAAGGCGCGGCCGGAGAGTGATCCGGAAGCCAGAAGACCTGTTTCCAGGCGCGCTGACGACGCTCTGCGTGGTGAACGGAGCGGCGGCGGCGCGTGCCGCGGCCTCGAAAACGGGGGGCCCGGGCCCGACGAAGTGTCGGCCCGGGCTTTTGTCGTTTTCGCGACCGAAAGGCGGCGTCATGCAGCCAGGCGTCATGCAAGCAGTCCTCGTCCGCGAGGTGGGCGGCTTCGAGCTCGTCGAGCTGCCGGTGCCCGAGCCCGGGCCGGGCGAAGCCCTGATCCGGGTGAGCGTCACCGGCCTCTGCCGCACCGACCTCAAGATCATTCGCCACGGCCACCGCGACCTCACCCTGCCGCGCGTGCCCGGCGAGGAGGTCGTGGGTGAGGTGGTAGCGCTGGGGCCGGAGGGCGCAGCCGCCCCGGCTCATCAAGTCGCCGTCGGTGACCGCGTGTACGTGTACCCCGGCGTGTGGTGCGGCGTGTGCCCCAGTTGCCGGCGCGGCGCCGAGAACCTCTGCCGCCACATGCGCATCATGGGCTTTCACCGCGACGGCGGCTTCGCCGAGTACGTCGCGGCCCCGTTGCAGAGCCTCATCCCCGTGCCTGCCGGGCTCTGCGATGAAGAGGCGG
>JAPLCL010000300.1 GCA_026392265.1 Actinomycetota bacterium | reverse complement strand
GGACGCATGTTCGGCCACGGCAAGGACGAGCCAGACCAAGCAGTCTGCGCCGAGTGCGGTCGCACCCTCCTCGCCGGCGAATGGACCCAAAAAGTGATCGACGCCGACGGTGAGGAGCTTCTCATCTGCTCGCTGTGCGGGCAGGCCCGCGCCCTGAGCGGCGAGGAGCCAGTGGCCGCCAGCCCCACGCCGGCCAACAACGGGCGCGTGCGCGAGTCGCGTGAGGATGTGCGGCAGCCGCAGCCCGAGCCGCGGGCCTCACGCACGGAGAGCGACACCTTCTGGAAGGCCCTCAAAGACAAGGACGCCGAGATCGAGCGCCTCAAGGCGCGACTCGCCCACGTCGAGGCGGAGAAACAGGAGCTCGCCGGCCGGCTGGCGCGCGCGCGCGGAGACGACGCGCCTGTACCGGCCGAGCCACTCATCCCATCAGCCGCGGATCCCGAGATCGCCGCGGCGGCCATCGCCGCCACGCCGACCGGCGACTCCTCCGAGCCCGGCGAGCGCACCTGGGGTGAGACGCCCGCCGAGTTCGCCGCCGAGCTGGCGGCTCTGCGCGACGAGACGGCGGCGGCTTCGCCGGCCACGCGGCCTGCTGAGATCTCAGAGGCCGAGCCGCCACAGCGCGAGGCGCCGGCCGTGGTGTTCGAAGACACCCAGCCGATCCCGGCGATCTCCGAAGCGCAGCTGGAGGAAGTCGTGGCCGCGCAGACGCCGGCCGCCGACGCCGAGCCGGCCGGCGATCCTGAGACGACCCTTACCCCGGAGCCGCAGCCGGTCGAGGTTGCGGCCGCGCCGGTCGAGGCCATGGTGTCGTCGATCGCCGCGGAGACGGCGGCACTCGTGGCCCAGGCCCCCGCAGAGCCCGCGGTGAGCGAAGCGCCCGCACCCGCCGCCGAGACGGCCGCCCCCGCGCCAACGCAGGCGGACCTCGAGGCCGAGGCAGCCTCTATGACCTTCCTGCAGCGCGGCGTGGACCTCCTCAACGTGAGCCGCGTGCCCCACAAGATCGCCGAGACCAACGAACAGCTTGGTCTGCCGTCGGTGCACGTCGGCTTCGAAGGCCACACCACAGCCGTCACGTTCATGTGGTCGATGGGCTGGTACCGGTTCCACGTCGATTCCCAGAGCGGCGACATACGCCTGGTCGACCGTGGCTACGACGAGCTCACCGACCTGCGTCCCAATGCCGGCGTGCGCGCCGACGGCACGGTCCAGCTCGACCCGGCGCAGATCAGCCGCGCCGGTGCGCAGCGACCGCAGCCCGAGCTGCAGCCCGCGCCTCAGTCCGCCGCCCCGGAGGCCGCTGCCCCGTCCGAGCCGGAGCCGCCAAGCGTGGCGGCGCAGAAGCCGCCCGAGATCCTCAGCAAGTCGCTGCTCGGGCAGCGCAGTGACGACGAAGCCGCCTCCTGGGAGCAGACGCAGGCCCGCGACTTCGACTGGGACCGCTGAAGGACTCGCACGCACGAAGGGCCGGGAGGCGCCTCTCGGCGCCTCCCGGCCCTTCATCGTCTTGAGGCCCTCCTCGCGCAGCGGCCTCTCACGTCCTCGTCAGAAGCTCAGCCCCGAGCCGCTGCCTCCCAGCATGCCACCGAACATCTCGTTCATGAGCTTGTCGAACGGAAGCGCCTTGGCCGGCGGAGTGACCGTGACCGGCTGGTCGAAGTCCGCCATCGTCATGCTCATCTTCATGGTCATGCCGTCGATGCCCTCCATGCCCTGCTGGCCCTTGGTGGCCAGAGCGGCGGAGAACTGCGCCTTGCGCATCAGCATGTCGTCCACGCCGATCCAGTAGTCCACGGCGATGTCCTTGAGGCTCTTCTTGAGCTCCTCGACCTGCTTCTTGTTCTGCGTGAGACCCTGCTCGAGCTGCTTAGCCGTGCTCGGGTCGCCGAGTTTCTTCAGCAGGCTCGGATCGTTCATCGCCTTGGTGAGGTCCGCGACGAGCTTCGCCGGGTCGGCCGTCGCCTTGACGTGGTAGACCTGCGTGCCGGCCATATCCTCGATGCCGACCATCTGATAGCTCGTGCCCCAGGCTGACGGGTCGAGGCCCAGGCTCTTGAGCTGCTCGGTGGGCGCAGCGCCCGTCTTGGCCTGGTCGCTCAGGCTCTTGGAGCTCTTCTGGTCCACCGCGTACCACTGGCCCTGGTACTCTACCCACGCCTTGTCGCCCTGCGCCATCATCCCGAAGTCCATGGTCTGCCCGGCGATGCCCGCGCTCATCTTCATATCGGAGGCCATCGGGTCGGTGGCGCTCTTGCCCTCCACGTGCAGGGTCGTGCTCTGCGAGAGCAGCGCCTTCTGCGTGGGGTCGGTCATCTTACTCGGGTCGCCCTGGACCTCGAGGCCGATGTCGGCGGTGAACGATGCGCTCTTGAGCTGCGCCATCTTGGCGTCGCTGTCTTTGACGACCTGGTCGGCGGACACGCCCGCGGCTGCGGCCGTGGCCCCCGGAGAGCCGCCCGACGACGACTTGTCTCCCCCGCAGCCGGCGGCCGCGAGCAGGGCCAGTGCGAGCACCAGCACCAGCCACGTTGACACGGACTTGCGACGCATGGGTGTGCCTCCCTCTGGCGTGGTTGGACCTCGGCGCCCGCCCCGCGGCAGCGCGCCACGTTCTTCTATCGACTCATCGGGGCTCATCCTTTACGACTGAGACTCCCGGCCATCAGCCGGGCGGCCGCTTGGAAGAGACGACCACCGCCCGGAAAGGTTCGTTGCCTTCCGAGACGGTCTCGACGCGAGGATGATCTTTGAGGTGCAGATGGATGACCTTGCGCTCCGCCGCCGTCATGGGTTGAAGGGCGACGGCGGCGCCCTCCCGCACGACCTTCTGAGCCGTGCGCTCGGCCAGCGAGGAGAGCGCGGCCTCGCGCCGCTCGCGATAGCCCTCGGCGTCGACGATCACCTGGCGCCGCTCGCGACGGTCGCCGTTGACGACGATAGCGGCGATGTACTGCAGGGCGTCGATGGTAGCGCCGTGCCGCCCGATGAGGATGCCGAGGTCGTCGCCACTGATATCGGCCTTCGCCGCCTCGCCGACCTCGCTGGCGCCGACATGAGCCTCGATGCCCATAAGATCGACGGTGGTCTGCACGAACTCCCGCAGTACCTCGGCGTCGGGCGGGAGGTCACCGCCTGCGCGTTCGCCCGCCGGCCGCAGGCGCGCCTCGACCCGGGCTTCGCTCTTGCCGCGGCCGAAAAAGCCACCCTTGCTGCCCTCTTCCATGACGACGAAGTCGATATCGGCCTCGTTGATGTAGGGGACCACTTTACGGAGCTGGTCCAAGGCCTTGCGCTTGGCCTCCTGGATCGTGGCCGCGCCCGCGATGGTCGCGAACTCCGTATCGTCGTCTTCGTCGTCGTCGACAGGCTGAAGGTCGTCAGGCTGAAGGTCGTCAGGCTCTGTCATGGCTGCCTCCGCTCCCCGAGGGAGGGCCGCCGGCCCGGCGGGCGGCTTCGCTCAGCCGCCCGCCGGGCCGCTCTTGCTCTTTGCCTGATCCGCCGGTGGGCTCTGCTTGCTCTTGCCCTTGCCGGGCGGGGCCTTGCGGGCGCCCTTTTTGGCCGCCGGCTGGCCGGCGGCCTGCTTGGCGCCCCCCTGCTGTTTCGCCTTCTCGGCCCTCTGCTTGGCGATGAGATCCTCGCGGGTCTGCATGCGGTCGCCCTGCGCCGCCGTGAGCGCCTCCATGAGGCGGTTACGCTTGACGGGCTTCGCGGTCATCGTCTCCAGGTTCTTGGGCTTCATCACCTTGCGGATGAGCAGCTGCTGGCCGATCGTCCAGATGTTGGTGGTCACCCAGTAGACGAACAGGCCGGCCGGGAAGCGGAAGAGGAAGAACACGAACATGATGGGCATCGCCCGCATGATCATCTTCTGCGACTTGTCGCTCTGCGTGCTGAGCATCAGCTCCGTCGAGATGAGCTGAGACACGACGTACAGGACGAGCAGGATGTAGTACGTGTCCGGCAGCCCGAGGTGCGGAATCCACAGGAAGCTGGCCTGGTTGAGGGCCTCGACCGAGGCCTGGTACTGGGGGGCGCTGAGAGGCCCGAGGCCCTTGATGGCCGCGTACAGGCTGATGAAGACCGGAAGCTGGAGAAGAAGAGGTAGGCAGGAGGCGAACGGGTTGACCCGGTGCTCCTGATAGAGCTTCATCGTCTCCTGCTGAAGCTTGCCGCGGTCGCCCTTGTACTTCTTCTGCAGTTCCTTGAGCTGCGGCTGGATGACCTGCATGGACTGCGCCGAGCTGAACTGCTTCCAGGTGAGGGGGAAGAGCACGAGACGGACGATGATGGTCAGGCCGATGATGGCGAGGCCCCAGCTCCAGTTGGAGCTCAGCCCAATGGACTCCAGAGCACCGTTGATCGTGACCAGGATCCAATGCAGCAGCAGGACAAGCTGCTTGAGGATGGGCAGGTTATACATTTTCGCTCACGTCGGTCTCGCAATGCTCGTGCTCGCAGCCGTTGTGGCGCGGCGGCACGGGGTCGTAGCCACCGTTACTGAAGGGATTGCAGCGCAGCAGGCGCCACGTGGCCAGACTGAGGCCGCGGACGGCGCCGTGCTCGCGAAGAGCATCCACGGCGTAGTTGGAGCACGACGGGTAGTACCTGCAGCGCGGCCCAAGAAGCGGCGAGAGCGTGTATTGGTACGCCTTGATGAAGGCGATGAGGATCTTGTTCACGAGCCCCGGACCTCGTCGAGGACGCCGGCGCGGACGAAGAGCTCGCGCACCGCCGCGACCACGACGCCTTTCTCCCCGGCGCTCTCGCGAGCGACGAGCTCGAGCAGGTGCGGGCG
>JAPLCL010000027.1 GCA_026392265.1 Actinomycetota bacterium | reverse complement strand
CGGTGGTCATGATGATCGGCACCAACGACACGCAGTCGGTGTGGGACCACGGCACGTGGATCGCTTACGGCACCGCCGAGTGGAAGACCGCCTACGAGAAGCGCGTCTCCGACATGATGGGCGCCATGCTCAAGGGCGGCGCCCGGCGTGTGTACTGGGTGGGCATGCCGATGATGAAGGAGTCCTGGCGCAACTCGCGCATGACGCTCATCAACAAGATCATCCAGAACGCCGCCGCGGAGAACCCGGGGGCCGCCTACGTCGATGCCTGGGCGCTCTTCGTGGATTTCAACGGCGACTATGCCGCGGATTGGCGGCTGGCCGACGGCGTGCACTTCACCGTGGAGGGCCAGCAGCGCCTGGCCAAGGCCGTGCTCAGGGACATCGAGAAGGACTGGCTGCCCGACGGCCTGCCGTCGCCGAGCCCGTCGCCGGCGGCGAGCTCCTCCGCGTCCGCCGGCCCGTCCATCTGACGGGCGGACGGCCGCGCGCAGCGGCGCGCCGCGGCCGGCGCGCTGCCGTCCCAGCGTCCCGGGTGGTCGTAGACCGCTCACTGCGCCGATAATGGGAGTGTGATGCTCTCCCTCATGGCCACACTCCCGGGGCACGTGCTCGACGATGCCAAGCGGCCGCTGTTCTTCCTCCTCGTCGGCTTCATCCTCACCTTCGCGCTGGCGCGCCTCAATACCCGCGTCACGCGCGCCAGAGGGGGCTCCGGGCTGGGGGTGGGCAGCATCATCACGGCGGGCGGCGTGCACATCCATCACTCGGTGTTCGGCATCGTCGGCATGGTCGTCGCCGGCATCCTGGAGTTCGCCTTGCAGCCGGGCAGCCCGTGGATCGAGCTGTTCGCCCTCGCCTTCGGCTCGGGCGCCGCCCTCACGCTCGACGAGTTCGCCCTCATCCTGCACCTCGAGGACGTCTACTGGACCGGTGAGGGCCGCGCCTCCATCGACGCCGTGATCCTCGGCGTCACGTTCATCACGCTGCTGCTCACCGGTCTCACGCCGCGCAGCATCAGCGAGGTCGGCGACCTTGTCGCGATGTCGCGCTGGGTAGGTTCCGCCCTCATCCTCAGCGGGGCCGCCTTCGTCATCGTCAGCTACCTCAAAGGAAAGCTGTTCATGGGCACGGTGGGCATCTTCGTGCCCCCCGTCGCCGTGATCGGCGCCTTGCGCCTCGCCAAGCCAGGCTCACCGTGGGCGCACCGCCGCTACGCCAACAACCCGGGCCTGCTCGAGAGAGCCCGCCGCCGCGACGAGGGCTTCAATCGAGCCTGGCGGCAGCGCAAGCACTATCTGTGGGACGTCATCGGCGGCAAGCCGCACCTCCATCTTCCGCGTCGCCACGGCCGTCACGATGACCACGGCAACGACAGCGGCGGTAGCTCGACGAGCTCACGGGTCTGAGGCCGCGCCCGTGCTCGACGGGCCGTCGTGGCCGCTTCAGCCCGCGCCGTCCCCGGGCCTGGGGACGCCCGCGATGAAGGCGGCGAGGGCAAGCTCGTACACGATCAGCACGAGCACGATGACGATGACCGCGCTGAGGGACCCCGTCATGAACAGGAGGACGAGCACGGCGATGGCCACGCCGGCCACCCGTAGCACGTCCATGTGGGCGGCCGCCCAGCGCCCGGCGCCGGTCTCCGGGGCGGTGAGGTCGGCGGCCACGCCGAACAGCTTGCTGAAGCCGCGGCCCATGGCACCGATCCAGGCGGGCCGCGTGGCCAGGAAGGCGGCGACGACGACGATCACGCCGCCCACGAGGAGCCAGACCACGATGTCGTTGAGGCTGGCAATCGCCGACGACAGGAATGCTCGGGCCACCGACAGCGCTCCCTCGTTCGCGAGGGCGGCGACGAGGCGCTCCTCGATCTGTCTCTCGGCGACCCGTACGACGACCACGGCCAGCAGCACGCCGAGCCCGAGCTCGAGCGCCGTCCAGCGCTTGCGCGGCGAGACGAACAGCGCCGCCAGGATCAGCAGGCCGGTGATGACGCAGATGGCGATGACCAGCGTATGGAACAGGCTGAGCGCCCGCTTGGCCTCGTAGCCCTGGCTGCCCTTGAGGAGGGTCACGGTACCGAAATCCGCCGGCAGCGTCTTGCCCGTGGCGTCCTGGAGGAGCGTACGGATCTGGTCGGGTGCAATCTTGGGGTCGATCTGCGGCAGCTGTACGTCCTTGCCGAGCAGCTTGGGGATCTGCGTTTCGAGGCGCTGCAGCGCCACCCCGATGAGCGGCAGGAGGTTGAGCGTCACGTCATCCTGGTTGACCGAGAGGTACTGGTTCTTGTTCTGCAGCGCCGCGATCAGCTGTGCGTGCGCGAACCGATTGACGTCGAGCCAGATGCTCTGCGCCGTCGGTGTGGCGAGGAACTTGTCGATCTCCTTGATGAGGAAGTCACGCAGCACCTGGGTGAGCGGTTGCGCCAGCACCGCGGCGTCGGACGGCAAGGCCCTGGCGATGCGATCCTGGAGATCGGCGACCTCGAGGGTCTTGTCGGCCACGAAGGTACTGACGGCGTGGCGTACCGCCGGGTCTTCGGCTACGGGGGCCACGGTAGCCACCCACTTATCGGTATTGAAGACGAGCCCGTCGGACCAGAGAGCCAGAGCGCTGACGACGAGGCCTACCACCGACATGACGACCAGGAGCAGCGCCAGCCAGCGCCGCAGCCGCGGGGCGCGCTGTGACGTGAGCACGTTCCTGACCGGCCGGAGCGCGCCGCTGACGGCGGTCGCGGCGCCGCTTGAGGCCGCCGGCTCCGCGGCGGCGACGGTGACATCTTCGGCCGGCTTCGCGGCGACGAGAGTCGCCTCGTCTGCCGGCTCTGCCGCGTCCGCGGGCGGCGTCGCCGCCGCCCGCTTGTTCGGCGCGGCCTTGGGCCGCCGGTTCCCCTGCGGCTTCTTGCCGCCCCGAGACTTCGGGGCTTCCTTGTCCGGCATCGCGACTCCCTCCGTCGACCTCGCAGCTCACCATACTCGCTGAGGTCGCGGTTCGCTGCGTCGTCCAACGGCGCTGGGGGCCGTGCGGGAAGACCGCAGGTGGGCGCGGGGTGATGGCCGGCGGCCGGGAGAGCTGCCGGCGCGTTTCAGGCGCGCCCTGCCAGGGCGGCCGTGACGGCGGCGCCCAGGCGCCGTGCGCTCTCTGACAGCGCCGCTTCGTCGTACAGGCTGAAGGCCAGGCGCAGGCTGCGGTCGTCGCCGTCGCTGCAGAAGCGCGCGCCGGGCGCGAAGGCGACGCCGTGAGCCTCGGCCGTCGGCAGCAACTCCGTGGCGAGCAGGCCGGGCGGGAGAGTCAGCCAGATGAAGAAGCCTCCGGCGGGGACGGCGAAGCCGCACCCGGCCGGCAGGTGCTGTCGCAGCGCCGCCGACAGCGCGTCGCGACGCGACGCGTAGGTGCGGCGCAGCTTAGCGACGTGGTGGTCGTAATCGCCCGCGGCGAGAAGCCGGCCGACGATACTGGCGGCGAACTGGCTGACGCAGCCGCCGCTCTCGAGCACGCCCGCAGCGGCCAGCCGTTCGAGGAGACCGGCGGAGGCGTTGATCCAGCCCACCCGTAGCCCCGGAGCCAGCGTCTTGGAGAACGAACCCAGGCGAACAACGGGAGCGTCTCCGCCGAGGGTCCAGAGTGAGGAGGGCGCCTGGCCCTCATAGACGAGCTCGCGATAGACGTCGTCCTCGACGACGACGAGGTCGTGCTCGGCGGCGATGGCGAGAAGATCCCGCCGCCGCTCTGCGGAGAGACACACGCCGGAAGGGTTATGAAACGTGGGGATCGTGTACAGGAGGCGGGCGCGCTTGCCGGCGGTGCGCGACTCTGCGAGCACCGCCCGGAGCGCGCCCAGCCGGAGGCCTTCCTCGTCGAGCGGTATGCCGACGACGGTGACCGGATGGTCGCGCATGATGCCGAGCGCGAGGTTGTAGGTGGGCGACTCGACGAGCACCACGTCGCCCGGCGCGGTGAGGACCGTGAGCACCTGCCCGAGGGCCTGCGAGTTGCCGGCGCTGACGAGCACCTCGGCCGCCGTGCAGGCGCGACCTTCGCGCGCCGCGATGCGGCGCGCGATCTCCTCACGGAGGGTCCTAGGGCCGGCGAGCGACCCGTAGGCGAGCGCCGCCGGCCCGGCGTCGTCGAGGACCGCGACCGCCGCGCGACGCACGAGCCCGAGCGCCAGCAGCGCCGGGTCGGGCTCCCCGAAGGTGAGCTCGATGATCCCCTCGCGCAGGGTGTTCTGCGTGTCCGATGGAGCGCCGGTCATGGGATCATGATACGGGATGACGGCCGGCCGCGGTTTGCCGCGCGGGCGGCCTGGTGACCGTAGGTGGTGAGGGGACTGACAGGGTGCGACCAGGAGGACATGATGATCGACCACGTGGGTATCCCGGTGACCGACCTTGCGGCGAGCCGCGAGCTCTACGCGACGGCGCTGGCGCCGCTCGGCTACAAGGTGCTGTACGAGAGCGAGGAGTACGGCATCGTGGGGTTCGGCGCGCAGCGGCCGCAGCTCTGGCTCAGCCGCGGCACAGGGAAGATGGGCGTGCACGTCGCCCTGGTGGCCCAGGACCGCGCCGCCGTCGGCTCGTTCTACGAGCAGGCGCTGGCCGCGGGAGCCACCGACAACGGGCCGCCCGGCCCACGTGAGCACTACTCCCCGGGCTACTACGCGGCCTTCGTCCACGATCTCGACGGCAACAACCTCGAGGCCGTGCTGCACGAGAAGTAGCGCAAGAGGTGGACCGGCCGGTCGCCGGACGACCGGCCGGTCCACACGTACGTGCGTGCGAGGTTCGCCCCCGTGCACGACGTCATGCCCCGCGAACCTCGGCTGGCGGCGGGCCGTCCCTTTCCCTAGACTGAGTCCCGACGCGCACGCATGCTATTCCCTACCATCACATTCGCGGTCTTCTTCCTGCTGGTCTTCATCGGGAATTGGCTGCTCATGCCCAGACCACGGCTGTGGAAGCCGTTCATCCTCCTCGCCAGCTGCGTCTTCTACGGCTGGTGGGAGTGGCGCTTCGTGCTGCTCCTGGCGCTCAGCGCCGTCGCCAACCAGCTGTTCGCCACGGCGCTCGAGCGCGCGGCGGGGGCCGCGTCCCGCAAGTGGCTGCTGGCCGCGGCCGTCGCCGTGAACCTCGGCGTGCTCGGCTGGTTCAAGTACTACGGCTTCTTCGTGACCTCCGTGGTCAACTTCCTCGGGGTGTTCCGCCTCCAGGCGGACCTTCCACTCCTGCGCATCGTTCTGCCTATCGGCATCTCCTTCCTCACCTTCCGCGTGCTGAGCTACGTCGTCGATGTCTACCGCGGCAAGCTGCACACCTCGTCCATGCTGGACTTCGCCGTGTATGTCGCCTTCTTCCCCTACATCCTGGCCGGGCCCATCGCGCGGGCCAGCGAGTTCCTGCCGCAGCTCGCCGGTCCGAGGGACCCCCGCCGCGTCGACACGTCGCGCGCTTTCTTCCTCATCTTCGCCGGCCTCGCCAAGAAGATGCTGCTCGCCGACTACCTGGCCACGCATATCGTCAACGGCGTCTTCACCACGCCCGGCCAGTACACGTCGCTGGAGACCCTGCTGGGCATCATCGGCTACGCGGTGCAGATCTACTGCGATTTCAGCGCCTACGCCGACATCGCCATCGGCATCTCGCTGCTGCTCGGCTTCGAGCTGCCCGACAACTTCAACGCCCCGTACACGGCCATCTCCGTGCAGGACTTCTGGCGGCGCTGGCACATGACGCTCTCACGCTGGCTGCGCGACTACCTCTACATCCCGTTGGGCGGCAACCGCAAAGGCCAGACCCGCACCTACGTGAACATCATGATCACCATGGTGCTCGGCGGCCTCTGGCACGGCGCCGGCTGGCCCTTCATGTTCTGGGGCTTCCTGCACGGCGGGGCGCTGGTCGCCGAGCACCGGCGCATCGACGTGCGCAAGCTGCGCGCGCAGCGCCGGCTGCGCGCAGGCGCGTCTCCAAGCGCTCCCGACGTCGACACGCGTCCCTGGGGTGGCGGCCTGTGGCCGCGCCTCGGCGTGTTCGCCTTCGTCACCTTCGCCTGGGTGTTCTTCCGCTCCGCCACCTTCGGCGCGGCGCTCGGTGTGCTCGCCCAGCTCTTCCGCGGCTGGGGTAGCGTCGGCGCCGCCGTCACGCCGGCCCTCCTGCTCGCGATCGCCGTCGGTATCGGCGTCCAGTACGTGCCCCGCAGCCTGTACGAGCGCGTCCAGGCGGGCTTCTCGGTGCTCAATCCGCTTGCGCAGGGAGGGCTGCTGGCCGTCGGCTTCCTGGTGCTCGATGTCCTCGGCCCCGCCGGCCCCGCCACCTTCCTCTACTTCCGCTTCTGATGAACGACCGCGGCCCGGAAAAGCTCCCCTTCGGCCGCCGTCGCCGGACGGCCGCCAGCGCGCTCATCGCCATCCTCGTGGCCTTCGTCTTCGGGGTGCTGTTCAATGCGCCGGCCATGAAGAAGACTGCCATGGAGCTGCCGTTCGGCGGCCAGCGCAGCTTCCGGCTCGCCCTCGTGAGCCCGGCGGCCGCCGTGAGCCACTGGTTCTACCTGGACCGGCCGGCGCGCTTCGCGGCCGCGGCGCTCGGCAAGCCGGACCCCGGGCCCGTGCCCGTGGAGGTCGTGGTCGTCACGCCGCGCCCCACGCCGCGTCCCACGTCGGCCTCGGGCAAACCCCGTCCGCAGCCGCCGGACAAGCCGCTGCCCAGGCCCTACGCCGGCCACCCGATGCACCTCTACATCGCCGGCGACTCGATGGCCGGTATCCCCGGCATGGCGCTGGTCAACTTGTCCAACGACACGCACCTCATCAAGCCGCTGCTCGACTATCACATCTCCACGGGCCTCGTGAGACCGGACTTCTTCAACTGGCCGGCGCGGCTGCAGCAGCAGGCCAGAACGCTCGACCCCGGCGCTGCTGTGGTCATGTGGGGCGCCAACGACAACCAGGGCGTGCAGACGTCCTCCGGCAAGGTCTACGAGTTCGGCTCCGACGGGTGGGTGAAGGAGTACCGCAAGCGCATCGGCGATGCCATCGCGATCCTCTTCGACGGTGGCGTGCGGCGCATCTACTGGGTGGGTCAGCCGATCATGCCGAGCTCTACCTACGATCGCCAGATCCGCCTGATGAACGATGTCTTCCGCGATGAGGCCAGGAAGCACCCGGGCGTGCAATACATCGATGCCTACCAGGTGTTCAGCGACGGCGGCGGCTACGCGCAGTATCTGCGCGACGAACAGGGCGAGATGCAGCAGGTGCGCGAGGCCGACGGCGAGCACCTCACCTACGCCGGCGGCATGCGTCTTGCCAAGGTCGTGATGGCCGCCATCAAGGCCGAGTGGTTCGCCAAGAAGAAGCCGGGCGCCGGCTCCGCTTCGCCGTCGCCGAAGGCGTCGCCGAAGTCATCGCCGAAGGCGACTCCGGCGCCCTGACGCCGCCGGCCTGATCACGCCCGCCCGCGGGACGACCGGGCGGCGCGCCCGCGGGGGCTGCTGCGCCGCCCGCGGCCGCTGTAGTAGCATCGCGGCATGCTCTTCCCGACCATCACCTTCGCGGTCTTCTTTCTGCTCGTGTACGTGGCGAACTGGCTGCTCATGCCGCGCTTCCGGCTGTGGAAGTGGTTCATCATCGCGGTCAGCTACGTGTTCTACGGGTGGTGGGACTGGCGCTTTGTCCTGCTGCTCGTGGCCGCCACGTTCGTCAACCAGGCGCTCGGCGTGCAGATCGCGCGCGCCCGGCGCAGTCGCGGCGGCGCGCGCGCCGCCAAACGCTGGCTCGTGCTGTCGGTGGTCGCCAACCTCGCCGCACTGGGCTACTTCAAGTACGTCGACTTCTTCGCCGTCAACCTCGACCAACTGCTGAGCAGCGTCGGCCTCGGGGCTCCACTGCCGCTTCTGCGCATCCTTCTGCCGGTGGGCATCTCGTTCCTTGTCTTCCGCGTGCTCACCTACACCATCGACATCTACCGCGGTGAGCTGGCCCCTGCCTCCACCCTGGACTTCGGCGTCTATGTGGCTTTCTTCCCGTACCTGCTCGCCGGCCCCATCGCCCGTGCCCGCGACTTCCTGCCGCAGCTGCGCGCGCCGCGCGACCCCCACAGCGTCGACGCCGGTCGCGCCTTCACCCTCATCCTCGGGGGCCTCGCCAAGAAGATGCTGATCGCCGACTACCTGTCCACGCATATCGTCAACGGCGTCTTCGCCTCTCCGCAGTCGTTCTCGTCCTGGGAGACCCTGTGGGGGATCGTCGCCTACTCAGTGCAGATCTACTGTGACTTCAGCGCCTACAGCGATATCGCCATCGGCATCTCGCTGCTCCTCGGCTTCGAGCTGCCCGAGAACTTCAACGCGCCGTACACGGCGCGCACCATCCAGGATTTCTGGCGGCGCTGGCACATCACGCTGTCCAGCTGGCTGCGTGACTACCTCTACATCCCTCTGGGCGGAAACCGCTAGGGTCGCGGCCGCACGTACGTGAACCTCTTCGTCACGTTCCTCCTGGCCGGCCTGTGGCACGGCGCCGGCTGGACGTTCGTGTTCTGGGGCGGTATGCACGGCGTCGGCCTGGCGCTCGAGCGCGCCCGCGCCGACGTACGCCGAGCTCGGGGTCTGCCCGAGCCGGGCGCTACGACCGGAGCGCGGGCGCTCCAGCGGCTCGCCGTGTTCGCCTTCGTCAGCGTCGCCTGGGTGTTCTTTCGCGCGGACTCGATGGGCGGCGCCTTCGCGCTGCTCTGGCGGCTGGTCGCCGGGCTGGGGAGCATCGGCTCGGCGGTCACCTGGCCCGTCGTCGGCCTCGTCGTGCTCGGTATCGGCATCCAGTACTTCCCGCGCCGTCTGAGCGAGCGCCTCGAGAGCGGTCTCGCGAGCATCGGCTGGGCGGGGCAGGGAGCCGTTCTCGCGCTCGCCCTCTTCCTCATCGCCACGCTCGGCCCGCAGGGCGCGGCCGAGTTCCTCTACTTCAAGTTCTGATTCGGCGAGCGACGCAGGACGATTGAGCATGGCTGACGACGACAGACACGACGAAGGCTCGGGGAGGCTGCCGTTCGACGACGCCGGCGGCTCCGCCGACGACGACCTCTTCGTATGGGACGGCCTGCGGCCGCCGCGCCGCGACGCCGATCCTCCGCGCAGGTCGCGCGTCCCGGACGAATCTCGGCCGCCGCGCGACGACAGCGCCGTGCGTGCCCGCCGCGCCGCGCCGGCCCGCGGCGCGGACGACGAGTGGTCGGACTGGCTCGACCCCGGCGAAGGCGCGCAGGGCGGCGCGCCCGCCGCCGGCAACGGACCCGGCGGCCCGTTCGGCCCCGATGCGCTCGGGCACGTGCCCGAGCGCCGCCGGCCGCGCCGCCGCCGGCTGTCCGCCGGCGCCGTGCTCGCCGCCATGCTCATCGGCTTCTTCGTCGCCGGGCTGCTCGACGCCAAGGCCATCGAGACCCAAGTGAAGGGCAAGCCGCTGGGCACCGCGCGCAGCGTCCAGCTCGCCCTGCTCAAGCCGATGGTCGTGCTCAGCGGCGCCCTGCAGCTCGACCGGCCGGCGGAGGCGCTCAACGCCATGCTCGGGCGCGGCGAGACCGTGCACCATTCCATCGCCGAGGTCAAGGACAAGGTCAAACCGAAATGGCCGCGCACGATCACGCGCAAGGACCCGCTGCGTCTCTACATCATCGGCGATTCCATGGCCCAGGTCTTCGGCTCGTCGCTCGAGAACCTCGCCGAGGAGACTCACTTCATCAAGGCCAAGCTCGACTACAAGGTGTCGAGCGGTCTCACGCGTCCCGACTTCTTCGACTGGCCGCAGCGCATGATCGACCAGATCGTGGAGTTCGAC
>JAPLCL010000158.1 GCA_026392265.1 Actinomycetota bacterium | reverse complement strand
AGCGTCTGCGCGACGACACGCTGCAGATCCGGGTTGCGAAGGACCTCCTGGATGGTACGGCCCTCTGCTTCGGCGGGCTCCACATCGATGAGGCCCGCCGCCGCCGCGTTGACGGCAATGATGCGTTCGTCCGGGTCCACGGCGAGCACACCCTCGACCATGCTGGAGAGGACCGCCTCGCGCTCGTTGCGTTCGCGGGTGAGGGTGCCGATCTTGTTGTCGAGCTCCTCGGCCATGTGGTTCAGGCTCTCGGCGACGGCCGCGAACTCCTCCGTGCGCGGCACGAACAGCTTGTGCGTGAAGTCGCCGCCGGCTAGACGCTCGGCGCCTTCCTTGATCTCGCGCATCTGTCTGCTGATGCGCCGCGAGACGAAGAGGCCGATCACTGCGGCCAGCAGGGCCACGAGCAGGGTGCTCAGACCGATGCGCCAGTAGAGTACGTTGAGGGCGTGGTTGACCCGGGTCAGCGGGATAGCTGTGCGCACCACGGCGGCCACGCGGCCGTCCTCGATGACCGGGACGGCCACGTACATCATGTCGACGCCGAGGGTGGGGCTGCGGCGGATCGAGACGCCCGTGCGGCCCTGCAGCGCCTCCTTGAACTCCGGACGGTCGCTGTGGTTCTCCATCTGGCTGGGGATGGCCTCGGAGTCGGCAAGCACCGTGCCGACGGACGCGCCCGGCTGGCCCCCGGAGATCAGGGTGATGCGTGTGCTCGAGGCAACGCCCAGGCGACGCACGAGCATCTCGAGCTGGTCTGCCGTCTGCGTCCCGATCTGGGCCGCGACCTGCTCGCGCACGAGTTGCGCGCGGGCCAGCAGTTCGGTCTCGGTGTGCTGCACGTAGAAGCTCCGCGCAGAGCGCACGGCGTAAAAGCCCACCGCGGCCGTGCAGAGCACGATGACGACCAGGTAGGTCGCGTAGATCCGCCAGAAGAGACGGCGCCTACGCATGGCTTACTCGTCCTGCAGCCGGTACCCCACCCCGCGCACGGTCTCGATGTACGCGCCCCCGCAGCCGAGCTTGCGGCGCAGCGACACGATGTGCACATCGACCGAACGGTCGGTGACGAAGCGGTCGGTAACGAATACGTCATCCCCCTGAGCGGCGTCCACGATCTGCAGCCTAGTGAACACCCATCCGGGACGCTTTGCCAGAAACAGAAGGATGCGGAACTCGGTGGCCGTGAGCTCGACCGGCTTATCCTTGACCAGCACCCGGTGCCGTCCGGGGTGGATGGTCAGGTCCTTGATGCGGATGGTCGCCTCGTCGTCCTCGGCCTCGTCGCCGCGGCGCAGCACGGCGCGGATACGCGCCGTGAGCACGCGCGGGCTGAACGGCTTGGTGACGTAGTCTGACGCGCCGAGCTCCAGGCCCGTGACCACATCGGCCTCGTCACCCTTGGCGGTGAGCATGACGATGGGGATGTTGTGCGTCTTGGGATCGGCCTTGAGACGCCGGCAGACCTCAAGGCCGTCCACACCGGGGAGCATGAGGTCGAGGATCACGATGTCGGGCATCTTGGTGCGCGCCGCGGCGAGGGCGTCCTCACCGGTCGCGACCACGGTGACCTGGTAGCCCTCTTTGTCGAGGTTGTACTTGACGAGCTCGAGTATGTCTCGCTCGTCGTCCACGACGAGCACGCTCTCTCTGGCCATCGCCACCGCCGCGTAGGTTCTCATCCGGCCAGCGCTCGACTCTAGCGCCCCGATGTTAGAACTTCGTTAGCATAGGGGCTACACGCGGACGGGGGGAGAACGATATCAGCCGGCGTTGCGACGTCTTGGTGGTGGGCGGCGGGCCCGTAGGGGCTTGCGCCGCCCAGGCTCTGGCCGCCGACGGGGCGTCGGTGACGCTGATCGAGAAGGAGGCCGAGGTCTGCCCGCCGACCAGCGGGGCGCACGCCAACTGCGGCCTGCTGGTGCCGAGCTACGTCACGCCCCTGGCCGCGCCCGGCGCCCTCGGCCAAGGGCTGCGCTGGATGCTGGACAGTTCAAGCCCCTTCTACATCGCGCCGCGCCCCAGTGGCGCTCTCCTCCGCTGGCTCTGGCTCTACCGCGCCGCCGCGACGACCGCGAGAGCGCGGGCCGCCGCGCCGGTGCTGCACGCTCTAAACGTGGCGAGCGCCGGTCTGCATGATACGCTCGCCCGCAGCGGCGGCGAGCGCTGGCTCTACCACCACGACGGCATCGTCCAGGCCTACGAGGCGCCCGACGCCATGGACGAAGCGGCTGAAGAGGCCGAGGCGGCGCGCGAGCTGGGCGTGCGCGCCGATATGCTGAGTCCCGCGGAAGTCCGCGCCCGCTTCCCCGGACTGCGCGGCGAGCTAGCGGGCGCCCTCTTCTTCCCCGACGACGGGCACATGGACCCGGCGCTCTTCACGCGTGCCATGGCGGACTCGGCGGTGGCCTCCGGCGCCGTGGCGCATCGCGGCACCGAGGCCATCGCCCTCGAACCGGCCGGTGCGGGCGCCGTCAAGGTGGTCACGACCCGCGGCGACTTCGTCGCCGATCAGGTCGTGCTGGCGGCCGGCGCCTGGACGCCGGCCCTCACGAAAGGCATGGGGCTGACGCTCCCTATCGAGCCGGCAAAGGGCTACAGCGTGGATGTGGACCGCCCGGCCGACTTCCCCGAGCTCCCGCTGTACCTGGGCGACGCCCACTGCGTGCTCACCCCGCTGGGCGATGCCCTGCGCCTCGGCAGCACCCTCGAGCTCTCGGGCTGGGACATGACGATCCGTCGCCGGCGCGTCGCCGGGCTGCGGCGCGCAGCCGAGCGGGTGATGGGCATTCCCGAAGATGGTCCTGTGAGGCAGATCTGGCGGGGGCCGCGGCCGGTCACGCCCGACGGCCTTCCGGTCGTCGGGCGCGTGCCGCGGCGCGAGCGCGTGATCCTCGCCACCGGGCACTGCATGCTCGGCCTCTCGCTGGGGCCGGTCACCGGCAAGCTGGTGGCCGAGCTGGCCGGCGGCCGTCCGCCGTCGCTCGACCTCAAGCCGCTCTCCCCGATCCGCTTCGGCTGACCAGGCCCGGCCACCGCGGCGGCGGGCGGCGGGCGGCACATCGCAAGTCGGTAAGATATGAAACCGCCGGCCAATCCTTGTCTTACCGTTTCGCACTACCCTCCGGGCAGCCTTGGGCGGCCCCGTCTGGCACGGCCAGCAAGGCAAGCGGCGGGTGGAGCCGCAGCCAGAGGGGCCGACCGACTACCTGCCTGCCGCACGGAATGCGTCTCAGGCAAGAATGGCCTCATACACCGCGCGCCAGTCGCTCATGTCTTCGAAGAGGTAGTCCGGCTTGTGGGCGGCGAGCTCGTCGAGGCTGTG
>JAPLCL010000211.1 GCA_026392265.1 Actinomycetota bacterium | reverse complement strand
GTGATGGAGCGCGGCCTCATCGAGATCCCCGACGAGGCGAGCTCGGCCGACGACCTCTCGCCCGCGGACGCCGTAACGGTGGCCAAGCTCGACGAGCTCTTCTGGACGCAGATGGACGGCCGCGTGAGCGGCAAGCTGGTGGCCGCCGTGCGCCCCGTGGGCGGCGGCATGAAGCTCGCCGCCCTCGAGGAGATCGTCGCCGCCAGGAGCGTCGAGGGCGCCGGCGTGATGTACGTCGGCGACTCGATCACCGACGCGCCGCCGCTCGCGGCCGTCAAGGCCTGGGGCGGCGTCTCGCTGAGCTTCAACGGCAACGACTACGCCCTGGCGGCGGCCGAGTTCGCGGCCGCCAGCCCCGACACCGGGGTGGCCGCCGCGCTGGCGAAGGCCTTCGCCGGCGGTGGCAGGGACGCGGTGGAAGCCGCCGTGCGTGAGTGGCCGAAGCCGCCCGGAGGCAAGACGCCGATGGGACGAGAACACACCCGCGTCGGCCTTGTGGCCGAGGATCCGGATGCGCTCGCCGAGGCCTCCGCCGCTGCGCGGCGGAGCGTCCGCGGTAGGCGAATGACCGTCAACAAGCGCGTCCGTCGCCCCGAGGCACTGACCGTCTGCGCTTCTCTCCTCAGCCGCCGCGGCCTACATCGAGCAAGCCGTGATCACGGGGCAACCGGGCGGTATGTCGCGCATCCGTCAGATAAGAAACAGGCGGTCTTATCTGACCGTTCTGCACTACCCGGGCGGGGCCCGTGTTGGGGATGCGCCACGGGTGTGGAAGGTCCGCGGCGAAGTCGATGCTGGTCAGGCAACCCCCTTCGTCATCGTCCCGCGGTACCCGCAGATCGCCGTCGGTACGCTGCGCAGCATCATCCGCCAGGCGGGTGTGACGGTCGAGCGGTCCCAGCGACTTCCCGACTGAGGTCCCTCGACCTTCGGTGCTCACCTCTACTTGCGCCTTGACGTCAGCCCTGCCGGTCTGTTACCGTACTTTGTACGCCTTACTTTGTACGTGCTCCCGAGGAGGGACAATGGCCGGTACGCGAGAGCATCTGTCGCGCCCGCGTATCGTCGAGCTGGCGCTCGACATCATCGACACGAAGGGGCTCCCCGCCCTCAATATGCGCCGCCTCGCCGCGTCTGCCGGCGTCAAACCGATGAGCCTCTACCACCACTACCCCAACAAGGAGGCGATACTCGGCGCCGTCGCCGAGAGCATCGCCGCTGCGGCGCTCGGCGACCCGCACGCCTTCGGCCCATGGCAGGAGCGTACGCGCCTGCTGTTCGTCGGGCTCTACGAGCTCGTGCAGGCGCACCCCCGCGCCCTGCCGCTCATCACCACGGGGGTGCTGCGTACTCCCAGCGGGCGACGCTGGATGGAAGAGCTGATGGACGTGCTTCTCGAGGCGGGCTTCACGCCCGACGCCGCGGCACGCGTCTACCACCTTCTCGGCGCCTTCACGCTCGGCCTCGGCTACGCCCAGCTCCTGAGCCTCGAGGTGCCTGCCGAGACGATCGTCGGCGAGCTCACCGGCCACTGGGCCGACTACCCCAACCTCCTTCGCGTCGGGCTACAGCTGGCGATCTGGGACCAGCCGGCCGACTTCGCCACCGGCCTCGACGTCCTGCTCGCTCGCTTCGCGGAGGAGTTGGACGGCGCGGGCTGATGGGCGGCCGGGCGCCGGGTGGACGAGCATCGAGCGGGCGGCCGCTCAAGGTGAAGATGATCTCGCCGGCCAAGACGGCCGCCGACAGCGTCTACTGGCGCTCCATCAAGTACTCCCTCTTCCCGCCGCTGGGGCTGGCGACCCTTGCCGGCTACCTCGACGGGGACGACGAGATCACGCTTCAGGACGAGCACGTGGAGAGGCTCGACCTCTCGGACGAGCCCGACCTCGTCGTCATCGAGGCGTACATCACCTCAGCGCATCGCGCCTACCGCTACGCCGACCACTACCGCGCCCAGGGCGCCTACGTGTGCCTCGGCGGGCTGCACCCCACAAGCCTGCCAGACGAGGCCGCTCAGCACGCCGATAGCGTGTTCTGCGGCCCGGGCGAGGACACCTGGCCGGCCTTTCTGAAGGACTTCCGGGCCGGCCACCCCAAGCCGCTGTACCGCTCCACCGTGCGCACGCTCGCCGGCATGCCGCGCCCGCGCCGCGACCTGATCAAGCGCGAGCGCTACCTGGTGCCCAACTCCCTCGTCGTGAGCCGCGGCTGCCCGCACCGCTGCGACTTCTGCTACAAGGAGACGTTCTTCCGCGGCGGCAGATCGTTCTACGTGCAGGCGGTCGATGAAGCCCTTGCCGAGATCGACCGCCTCCCCGGGCGCCACCTCTACTTCCTCGACGACAACCTTTTCGGCAGCCCGCCGTTCGCCGCCGCGCTGTTCGATGGCCTGCGTGGCATGGGCCGCGTGTGGCAGTCGGCCGGGACGGTGCAGGGCGTCCTGCGTCCCGGCCTCCTCGAGAAGGCGGTCGAAAGCGGCCTGCGCAGCCTCTTCATCGGCTTCGAGACCCTCGACCCCGCGAATCTCGCGGCGCAGCACAAGACGCAGAACCTGGGCGGCGGCTACGAAGCCGCCATCCGCCGCCTGCACGAGCACGGCGTGATGGTCAACGCCAGCTTCGTGTTCGGCATGGACGACGACGGCCCCGATGTCTTCACGCGTACAGCCGAGTGGGCGATCGCCCAGGGCATCGAGACCTCGACCTTCCACATCCTGACGCCGTACCCGGGGACGCCTCTGGAGCGTCGCCTCACGACCCAGGGACGAGTGACCTCACACGACTGGGATCGCTACGACACGCGACACGCCGTGTTTCGCCCGGCGCGCATGACGCCCGAGCAACTGGAGACTGGCTACTGGGGCGCCTACCGGGACTTCTACCGCTGGAGCAGCATCTGGAAAGCGGCGTTCGCGCACGGCGACCTGCGCGAGCACGCGCGGCACCTGGCCTACACGGGCGGCTGGAAGAAGCTCGAGCCGATGTGGGACCTGGCGATCAGGAGCGGCAAGGTACACGCCTTCGTGCCGCTCCTCGAGACGATCCTCGACCGCTTCGGCAGCGGCGGCGGGGCGATGCCGGCGCGCCTGGTCGCCGACATCAAGGCCGCTCCCCACGCGCAGCGGCAGGCGGCTTGGCCGCGTCCAGGCCTGAGCGGCACGCCCCGCCGCGTCCACCGACGACTGAATCAGGTCCTGACGCGGTAAACACAAGCTGCGAGTCATGTCGTAGCCGTTGCCGACCCGGAGGTGACCATGGGATACATGGACAAAGCGAAGAAGATGGCCGATGACGCGGCCGCGAAGGCCAAGGGCACGGCCGCCGACCTGCAGGAGAAAGCCGGACCGACCTACGAGAAAGCCAAGGTGAAGGCCGGCGAGCTCGGCGGGAAGGCCAAGGTCAAGGCCGGCGAGCTGGGCGAGAAGGCCAGGCCCGCGGGGGACAAGGCCAAGAAGGAAGCCGCCGAGATCATCGAGCAGGCCAAGCAGGAGGCTGCGGAACTACTCGAGAAGGCCAAGCAGGAGGCCAACGAGCTGATCGAGAAGGCCAAGGAGAAGCTGAACTCGAAAGGCGATGCTGAGTGACGCTCTGACGGTCGGCGCCGACGGCCGGCCGAGATGTTTCTGGGCCGTCGGCGGCGCAGCGGAGTACGTCGCCTACCACGACGACGAATGGGGCCGCCCGGTCCTCGA
>JAPLCL010000346.1 GCA_026392265.1 Actinomycetota bacterium | reverse complement strand
GATGCCCAGCGCGCCCAGATACGGGTGCGCATGGTCACCGGCGACGACGTGACCACGGGGGCGGCCATCGCCGCGCAGCTCGGTATCCCCGGTACTGCGATGCTCGGGGCGGAGTTCGCCGCGCTGAGCGACGACGAGAGGCTGGCGCGCATCGACGACATCGGCGTGGTCGGGCGCGTCGCGCCCGAGCACAAGGTGCTGCTCGTCGAGACGCTCAAGAAGAAGGGCGAGGTCGTCTCCATGACCGGTGACGGCGTCAACGACGCTCCGGCGATCAAGGCGGCCGACATCGGCATCGCCATGGGCACCGGTACGGCGGTGGCCAAGAACGCCGGCAACATGATCCTCTCGGACGACAACTTCGCGACGATCATGCGCGCCGTCGAGAAGGGCCGGGAAGTCTACGACAACCTCAACAAGTTCATCCGCTTCGTGATCCTCGAGCTCGTGGCCTACATCATCACGTTCCTCGGGGCCAGCATCCTCAACATCGCCGCCGGGCAGCCGTTCTCGCCCTCGCAGATCCTCTACATCAACTTCCTCGTCAACGCGCCGCTCGGCGTCGCGCTCGGTATGGACAAGGCAGCGCCGGGCCTCATGAACCTCAAACCGCGGTCACGCGATGCGTCGATCATGACGAAGGGCCTCCTGACCACCGCCGGTCTCGTGGGCCTGTGGCTGGCCCTGTGCACGCTCGCGCTGATCACCTACGGCGTGTCCCACTACGACAGCGTCCCCATCGGCACCTCGATGGCAGTGACGGCCTTCTCGCTGATGCTCATCGCGGCCGCCTTCCAGGCTCGCAGCGTGACGGCTACGGCGCTCGCCAGCGAGACGTTCGACAACCGCAGCCTGAACATAACGGCCCTTGTGGAGCTCGTGCTCGCCGTGCTCATCACCCAGATGGAGGTCCTGCGCCACCTGTTCGGGACCGCGCAACTGACGCTCACCCAATGGGCGTTGGCACTGGTGCCCGCCGTGGCGCTCTTCTTCCTCTGGGAGCTCGGCAAGCTGATCGCCCGTCGCGGGACGGATCCCTCGCCGGTGGCGCTGCCCGCCGAGGAGGCCGCCGCGTGAACACGGGGATAAGGGGGCTCTCTTGCCCATGAACGAAGCGTCTCCCAGACCCGGTATCTGGCGACGGCTCGCGGCGGTGGCTGCTCTCGCGCTCGTCGTCGTAGTGCTGGTCGTCACGATCATCATCGTCGTCAAGAACCCGCTCGCCGTCGTCCTGCAGCTCGCCTTGCTCCTCGCGGCGACGCTCGCCGCCTGGGAGGCGCTCACGAGGACCGGCGGACGCCGCTGGTCCGGGGTGGTCATCGCCGCCGCGGCGATCGTCGCGGTCGTCGCCCTCGAGGTCTCGCGAGAAGGATTCTCCGGCCTCCTACTGCTGCTGCAGCTGGCGCTGCTGGGCGTCGCGGTCGGGCTGGCCCGGTATGCGCTCGCCCGCGACGTGCGCACCCTCAAGCGGAGCGCCACACCGGGCGCGCCCGTGCCCGCCGCGCGGCGAGGCGCGCTGATCATGAACCTCAAGTCGGGTGGCGGAAAGGCCGAGCGCTTCCACCTCGAGGATGAATGTCGCGGGCGAGGGATCGAGCCGATCATCCTCACGTGGGGCGACGATCTGCTCCAGCTCGCGCGCGACGCTATCGACCGGGGTTGCGACGTCATCGGTATGGCCGGCGGCGATGGGTCCCAGGCTCTGGTCGCCAGCGTGGCCGCCGAGCGCGGTGTGCCCATGGTGGTCATCCCGGCCGGGACGCGCAACCACTTCGCCCTCGACCTCGGGCTGGACCGCGACGACGTCGTCGGCGCTCTCGACGCCTACGGCGAGGCCCTCGAGCACGCCATCGACCTCGGCGACGTCAATGGACGGGTGTTCGTCAACAACGTCTCGCTGGGCCTCTACGCGACCATCGTGCGCTCGCCCGAGTACCGCGACGCCAAGAGGGAGACGACCCTCGCGGCGCTGCCGCAGATGCTCGGCCCCGGGACCCAACCCTGCGACCTGCCCTTCAGCACTCCGGACGGCGAGCGCCACGACGGCGCTCACGTTATCCAAGTCTCCAACGGCCCCTACGGCACGACCGTGGGGGGTATCACCTCGCGCCCCAGCATCGATACCGGCCTGCTCGGCATCTTCTCCCTCCTCGTGCCCGATGGTCTTAGCGCGACGCGCGCCGTGGCCGCACTGGCGACGTCGCGCCCTGAGTTGTGCGAGGGCTACCACGCCTGGAGCGCCCCGACCTTCGAGCTGACGTCGGGAGCACCCATCGCCGTGGGGCTCGACGGTGAATCGCTGGACATGGACCCGCCGCTGGTGTTCTCGTCGCGGCCGGGCGTCCTGCGCCTGCGGCTGCCGCCGCAGGCGATCGGCTACTCGCCGGCCGCCCGAGCGACCGGTATCGGTGCGCTGCTGCCGCACCTGTGGCAGACGGTGCTCGGACGACCCATCGCGATCGATGACTGAGGCGCCGCCCACCCTCGCGCGTCGCGTGCTCCGCGAGCTGGAAGAGCTGGACGTCGCCGTGTACCAGGCTGTCGAGGCCACGCCCACACCGCTCATCGACGTCCCGCTGAAGCGCCTCTCGAACCTGGCCAACCACGCCAAGCTGTACGCCGGCATCGGCGTGGTGCTGTTCGCGCTGGGCGGCCCGAAGGGGCGGCGAGCGGCCGTCACCGGCCTCGCCGCGGTCGGGCTCAACTCGGCGATCGTCAACATCCCGATGAAGTACGCCGGCCAGCGGCCGCGGCCGGAGCGCGGCGCCGTGCGCGTCGTCGAGGCGCGGCACGTGCACATGCCGACGTCGACCTCCTTCCCGTCGGGCCACTCCGCGTCCGGCTTCGCCTTCGCCGCCGGGGTCGCCGAGGCGCTGCCGGCGCTCGGCGTGCCGCTCCGTGGGCTCGCCACCGTCGTCGCCTACTCCAGGGTGCACAGCGGGGTGCACTACCCCGGCGACGTCATCGTGGGGTCGCTCGTCGGGATGGCCGTCGGCGAGGCGACCGCGCGGACCGCGCGCTTGCTTCGCCGGCGCCTGCCCGGCTGCTAGACTCTGGCCGCAGGTCGCCGCAACGAGCGGAGACCGCATCGGAGGACTGGCGCCGCTATGACTGACGAGGAACAACAAGGTCGCGAGCGCGGGCGCGAAGCCACCACCGCGGCCATCCTCGACGCGGCGGAGGAGCTGTTCGCGGCAAGCGGCTACGACTCCATCACCGTTCGCGCCATCGCGGAGCGCGCCGGCGTCTCGCACGCCCTCGTCCACCGCTATCTCGGCAGCAAGGCCGAGATCTTCCGCGCCATCCTTTCGCGCAACCAGGGCGTCATGCTGGCCGCGGCGTCCGACAACTCGGACCTCCTCCAGACCACGAGTCTGATCATGCGGGAGGGGCTCACCAATCACCGTAGCTATGTCCGGCTGCTGGCGGACTCGGCGCTGCATGGCCTGCCCTACGAGCAGACGACCGGCAGGTTCGCCGCGGTCGATCGGCTCGTCGAGCTCGCAGAGCGGGCGGTCGCCTCGGCGCCCTCGGGCGATCGGACTGCCGATGACCTCGATCCGCGCTTCGTGATCGCGTGCGTCACGGCGCTCTTTCTCGGATGGGGCGCCACGGAATCCTGGGTCCTGCCGGCGGCCGGGATCCGGGACATGGACGAGGCCGAGGCGATCGATGGCCTCGAACGCGTGATCCTCGGCATCCTCAGGCGTAACCTGCCGGGCCTCGAGCGTACCGACCCCGCGTCGGGCTGACAGGCGCCCGGAATCCTCTGCACGACGACGGGGCGCCCAAGGCGCCCCCGTCGCATGGTCCAACGATCTGTGGTCGTGGTTACTCTGCAGCAGCCAGGGCGCCGTAGCGTACGAGATCATCGGGGTGGAGCCACTCATCGGCGAGGACCACCCCACCGGTGTCCGCGATGGCTTCGCGCAGCGGGATCGCCCAGCGGTGCTCAAGCAGGGCGACGGCGGCCGTCATGCCCGGCGGGATCTGCTCCGCGAGGACCCACACGTCGTCGGGGTCGTACATCTTGCCGTCGGCCATCGCCACCGCTCCGGCGACTGCGCCGGCCTCCATGCCCTCTTCGCCGGCGGCGCCGAGACCCAGAAGGGCGCCGACGAGCGCGCCGTACTTCTCGAGCTCGGGCCGGTCGCTGAGCTCCACCTGCGTGACGTTGCCGTCATCGTCTTTGGCGACGATGAGCACATCGACCAGGTTCACGATGTCCTGGTCGCGCAATCGATTGAGCACTTCCATTATCTGGCCGTGGAAGTTCGGCTCCTCAAAGCCCAAGGTCAGGATCTGTACCGGACCAAGTGTCATCGTTCCTCCTTGCGGTAAGTCGCATCCCGACCGTTTACATGGTCATCAGGATCTTCTGCTTCTGCATGTCGAACTCGGCTTGGGTGAGCACGCCCTGGTCGAGCAGTGACTTGAGCTGCGTCAGCTTGGCCATGCCGTCCTCGCTGTTGTCCGGAGCGGCTGCAGCAGGAGCGGCTGCCACCGGAGCCGCCTGAGCTTGCTGATCCTGCTGAGCCTGCAGGTCGGCGATCTGCTGGTTCTGATCGGCCTCTGCGTCGCGCCCTTGCTGCCTCTTCTTACCCACGTGATAGGCCGCTCCACCGACGACGGCAGCGCGCAAAAGAAATGGCATGCTTTCCTCCTTGGTCCGTTCACCGTCACGAGGCGGGCCCGGCGTCGCAGTCGGCCGCGCACTACGTGCCAGATACCCCGGGGCTGCGTCTCGCAACCACCATCGTTCGCCGATGGTAACCAAGGGGTAAGGCAGAAGTCCAGCAGTGGGGGTTCCCGGGGGGGGAGCCGCGGCGCGCGGCCTCGCGCGCGCTTCATGTACCATCGACGCCATGGACGACTGCATCTCCTTCCAGTCCGCCGAGCTCGCGGCGATCTACGACGCCGTCTACGCCGATCGCGACGACGCTGGTTTCTGGCAGGCGATGGCCGCCGCCGCAGGCGACGGGCCCATCCTGGAGCTCGGCTGCGGGACCGGCCGCGTGCTGCTTCCGCTGGCGCGGGCCGGACCGGCCGCGTGCTGCTTCCGCTGGCGCGGGCCGGCATTGAGATCACCGGGCTTGACCTCTCCGCGCAGATGCTCGAGCGCTGTCGCGCCAAGCTTCAGTCTGAGCCATCGGAGGTGCGCGATCGCGCGCGGCTGCTCGTCGCCGACATGACGTCCTTCGACCTCGGCCGCCGCTTCGCGGCGATCATCTGCCCGTTCGCCGGGTTCCAGCAGTTACGCACCGTGGAGCAGCAGCTCGCGTGTCTCGACCGGTGCCGTGCACACCTGCTTCCGCACGGCAGGCTGGTGCTCGACCTGCCGAACCCCGATCCGGCGCCGGCCGAGTACGCCCGGGACGAGCCGGGGGATGGAGAGGCGGCCGCCGAGCTGGTCGAGTGGACAGAGGGGCGGCGGATTCGCTGGTGGATGACGGTCATCGGCTACGACCGCCTGCAGCAGTGCAACGAGTGCGAGCTGACCTACGAGGTCAGCCAAGCCGACGGCGCGCCGCGCCGGCTGACCGAGACGATCTCCCTGCGCTACACGTTTCGCTACGAGCTCGAGCATCTGCTCGTGCGCGCCGGCTTCCGCGTCGTCGCCCTCTACGGCGACTACGACCGCTCGCCGTTCGGCGATGGATCGCCGGCGATGATCGTCGTGGCCGAGCCTTCGGGCGCGTGAGCCCGGAGGCCTATTCCTTGTCGTCGGTCGTGCGCAGCTCGCCAATGCGGCCCTGCGCTGCAGCAGCTCCGCTCTTGCCTCCGCCGGGACCGCGCAAGACGTAGGCGAAGCCCACGGCGATCAGAGCGCCGGCGAGCGGCCCGACGACGTAAGCCCAGTAGTTCGTGAAGTCGAGAAGCGCCATATCCGGGCCGAACGAGCGCGCCGGGTTCATCGAGGCGCCGCTGATGGGGCTCGACCAGAGGCCGGCGAGGATGATGTAGCTGCCGACCCCCAGGGCACCGAAGACCCCCACGTTCTGGGCGCCGGAGGCGGTGCCGAGAATCACGCTCACGAGCCCGACGGTCAGGATCAACTCCATCAGCATCGCCTGGGTGGCGCTGATCCCCGGACCCGGCTCGGTGGCGCCGAGCATGCCGAGCTTGCCGAGGACCGCCCACAGGAACAGACAGGCGAGCGTCGCGCCCAGCAACTGGACGATGACGTAGCCGGGCACGCGACGCCAGGGGAAGTCGCCACGGGCGGCGAAGGCGATGCTGACGGCAGGATTCAGGTGCGCGCCCGACACGGCGCCCATGAAGAGGATGATCGCCATGACCATCAAGCCTGGCGCCGTCACGGCGGCCGCGCGACTGATGGCGCCGTCCGACTGCGCATTGACCACGGCGCCGCCGGCCCCGACGAGCACAAGGAAGAACGTGCCCAGCAGCTCAGAGAACAGGCGCCGCCACTCGTGGCGCGGGTCGTCGAAGTCGGCCCGCCTGCCAAACTCGAGCTCGAGGCGGTGGTGGCCGCGGCGCTCTGCATCCTCTCTTTCGGACTGCGTTTCGACGCGCCCTGCGTGATCGTCTGCCATGTCCTCACCTTCTCTCGTACGAACTCTCCTTCAAAATCGGCTCTCGCCCATTATCCGTCGCTCGCGACGTCCGTGCGGGCCTGCCGCGCCGCCATGAGGCGCTGCAGCGGCGGGGCGGCGATCATCACCGTCGCCACCGCCAGCACGATCAGGGCGATGAGGTCCGGAGTGGCGTCCAGCATGAACGCCGTGAGCAGCACGACCATCAGTGGCGTGCGGAACAGCGCGTACACGGCGCCGCTCATGATGCCGGCCACGAGGATGGCGATCGGCATGCTCGTGAACACCAGGTGCAGGGCCAGGGCCACGCTCACCGAGGCGAACACCAGCGGGAAGGTCGGTCCGCCGAGGAACCCGCTCTTGAAGCCCACCGAAAGCAACGCCAGCTTGGCGACCGCCATGACGAGCAGGAGCGCGACGCCGTAGCCGGCGGCGCCCTTGATGACCGTTTGCACCTGCGTCTCACCGGAGAACATGATGACCGGCGCGAACAGGCCCACTGCGCTGAAGATCACGCCGGCGATCAGCGCCCGGGTCACGATACGCTCCTTGAACCGGCCAAAGAACCCCGCCGCGACTCTCATGAAGAGCGCCGTGAGCACGGCGAGCACGAGGCCGAGGAGCGCGAGCGGGACCATGAGGACGGCGTCCAGCAGGCGGAAGCTCTGCACCTGCGGCAGGTGCAGAAAGTCGGCGAAGCCGGTCTCGTGGAGCAGCAGGAACACGCCGTAGCCCACGCCGCCACCGATGAGGGCGGCGGGCAGGGTGCTGAGGCCCTGCTGCTTGGTCTCCGCGATCTCCGTGCCCAGCACCGCGGTGAACACGGGGTTCTCGAGGAGCCCGTTGTACCCGGAGGCGACGCTGGCGAAGATCAGCTTGGGACGCCGGTCGGCGGGGATCTTGAAGACGTCGCAGTACATGGCCGCGACCTTGCTGGCGATGTTGCCGATGGCGCCCTCGGGGCCAAGCACCGCACCGGAGAACAGGGAGGCGAGCGACTGGACGACGGTGACCGGCAGGTCCTTCCACTTCAGGTGGGTCACGTTGCCGGTGAGACTGTCGAGGATGGACCCGTCGAGGTTGCTCGGCGCCCTGGCGTACTTCACGAGCAGGCCGACGAGCAGTGAGAACGGCAGACAGATCACGGGGAACATCCAGGCGTGGCCGGCGACGAAGCTGTTGTCCCAGATGAGCTTGTTGAGCCCCTCGTACACGATGAACCAAGCCATGACGGCGAAGCCGCCGATGAGCGACACGACGATGACGTGCAGGTACAGCCCGCGCGGATAGCGGGAGTCCGGGGTCGCCTCTGCCTGCTGCGGGTCGGAGCTCACGACACAGTCACATACCCTCTCTGGGGATCGTCAACTCGGCACTGCTGCGCAAGCATGGCGTGCGGCGGAGACCGTCGGTTACCCACCGGCCAGATCGTCCGCGGGCCGCGGCGGGTCCGCGCCGAGCGCTGCTGCGCCGGCCGAGGCGCCTGAGGCGTCGTCGGCATAGCTGAACACCCCGGCGGCCTTGACGCCCTGCCAGGCGTCGATGGCGATCTTCGTGAACGGCGCCGCGAAGACGCTGCCGAGGAGCCCGGCGAGCATGCCGCCCGCCGTGGTTATGACGATGATCGACAGCGGATGCAGCTTGAGCGCGTCGCCGAGGATGAACTGCTGGGCGACGGTCTGCAGGGGCATGTTGGCGAGCACCACGATGAGCAGCATCCATAGGGCGTCGGTCGTCCCCCCCGATCCGAGGGCGATGAGCACCGCGAAGGCGCCGCCGATGATGGCCCCGAAGTAGGGGATGTAGGCGAAGAGGAACGTCACCAACCCGATCGTAAGCGCCATCGGCACGCCGATGATGGCGGCGCCCCCGGCGACGATCACGCCGTTGAGCGCGGCGATCGCCGTGACGCCGTAGAAGTACCGCTGCAGTGTACTGACGGAGCGTCGCAGGATCGGCAGGGCCACGTCGCCGGGCACGCCGACATGGCCGGCGGCCCAGCGGCCGATCTTGCGCCCGTCCTTCTCGACCCATAAGAGGACGTTGACGCCGATGAAGATGCCGAAGAGAAGCTGGCCGATGGAGCTGAGGCCGTTCGCGATCGCGGTCAGGACGCCGCCCGAGAGGTTGGAGGCCACGGTCTTGGCGTCCGCCTTGATCTGGTCTGTCGACGGCATCGAGACATTGTGGGCCGTCAGCCACGACTGGATCTCCTTGGTGGCGGAATCCAGGTTCGCGCTGATGCTGGGCACCTGATCGAGGATGCCGGCGATCACGATCCACGCGGCGGCGACCATGCCGAGA